>JBBQRJ010000244.1:0-7136 GCA_038214955.1 Aggregatilineales bacterium
GTCGTGCCTTCGGTCAGTTCGATGGCGCTTTGAATAAGCTGAATGGCTTCATCGGGGGTGCGCCCCGCAATTTGCTGTCCCAAGTCGCCGGGGTTGACCTGCTGCGCGGCTAAGGCGCTGCATGTGAGGTTGAAGACCACCAGCCCGTTTGCCTGAAAGCTCGTCACCGCGCCGCGCTCGTAGATCACGGTTTCGGGACGCAGCGAACGCCCACGCGGAATTTGCCCTGCCAACCGTGCGAACGCGACCTGCTGCGCGGTTTGTTCATCGACTGCTGTTGCCGACACGATCACGCGCATGGTGAGAGTCAGCGTGTCGGCAACTTCGCCCACCTCGTGATCAAAGATCATCCAGTCGGCGCGTTCCTCGCTGATTCGCACGGTTTCCGCGATCAAGAACTGCGAATCGTCAATGCGCGTGAGCATCTCTGTATAGGCGCGGTCTTGAAGCTGCTGGCGCAAAATGGCGATCAAGCGGTCACGGTCATCGCTGCTCACGGCACGGATGGCGCGATCTTCCCCGCCGACGACGGGTGCAGGGTTGAAAACTGCCACGCGCTGCGCCAAATCGTCGTTATCGACAATGGTGTTGATCAGGTTGGCGTCTACGTTGCTGCTTCCACCGGAGATTTCTGCTTCGACAGGGACTTCGATCTGCAAGCCGTTTCCTCCCGGCACGGTCGTATCTGCCGTCGTGCGAAAACGGATTGTCGTCCCCGAACTGGTGCTGAGGATTTGTCCCACCGGAACATTGATCGCCTGATTCGTCCGGTTGACTAAAATCACGCTGCCCCTCGCAGTGGTGTCGGTGAGGTCTTGCGATCCGGTGGTTTCGACGGTGCCGCGTTCTTCGATTTGCGCTACCAAGCTGATCGCCGGGATGATCCCGTTTTCGACATCGGGGAAGCCGCCCGCCCGATCAGGATCAGCGGTGATGGTCGCGTCAATTTGCAAGCGTTCCTGTGCTGGCGAAAACGTGATCGTTGCACTTGGCAGCACGAGAATCGCGGCAGCGGCAATGACGCCCAACAGCAGCACCAGCACGATTACACGGGTGATTAGGCGGAGAACCTTCCTGCCCGGCGGATCATCGTCTGCAATGACGCGGCTGGCATAGGGTTTGAGTTCGTCTGCGTCCGGCTCATCTTTGGGACGCTGGAGTCGTGTCGTGAACACTTTCGAGCGTCCGCGTTTCCATTTGCCGCGTTCGCTTTGTCCGACGGTCTCAAACGTGCTGATGTTGAGTTCCGCCGCATTTTGAATGACTTCGGCGTCATGGGTGATGAGCGCGATGCGAATGGCAAATCGCATTGCCTCGCGCTGCACCAGCACTAAATCCAGCTTGCGGGTGAGCGCCGTCCCGTTTTCGGGCCAGATGACCAGCACATGCTTTCCACGCAAAAAGGTGAGTCTGTCGCGCACGCTGGCGACATCCTCACCTGATTCTAGCTGGAGAAATTCTGCCTTCATTCGCCCGCCGCAGCGATCAACTGACGCGCCGTGTCGAGCGCCTCGCCTAGTTTAGCCGCGTCTTTGCCGCCCGCTTGCGCCATTGTCGGACGCCCGCCGCCGCCGCCACCCACTACTGCCGCGATCCCCTTGATGAGGTTGCCCGCGTGGTAGCCTTTCTTCGACAGGTCATCGGTCACGGAGACGACTAACTGCGGCTTGCCGTCAACGACGCTGCCCAAGACCATGACGCCGCTCTTGACCGCGTTGCGGAACCAGTCCGACATTTCGCGGAGTGTGTCCGGCGGCACATCGTCCAAACGGGCGATCAATGCTTGTGCGCCGTTGACCTGTTCCAGTTTGCCAACCAGCGAATCAAAGTTCTTTTTCGCCAGTTCACGCTGGAGAGTCGCCGCCTGTTTTCTGGCGTTGGTCAGTTCGGATTGCAGCGCGGCGATGCGTTCGCCCACGTTTTCGGGGGTGGTGCTTAACTGCGCGGCAAGCTGTCCAAGCGTGTTCATGTTCGTCTGGATGTAATCAATTGCGCCATGACCGGTCAGCGCCTCGACGCGGCGAATACCCGCGCTCACGCTGCCTTCTGCCGTGATGATGAACGCGCCGATCTCCGCCGTCTCGTTGACGTGACAGCCGCCGCACAATTCATAACTGTAACGGTCTCCGTCCTGCTTTACGGTGATCGTGCGAACGCGATCCCCGTATTTCTCGCCAAACAGCGCCATCGCGCCTTCGCCGCGTGCTTCGGCAAGCGACTTCTCTACTGCGTCCACCTCATAATTCTTGAGGATGTAGTCGTTGACTTCTGCCTCAACCGTGCGGATTTGTTCCGGCGTGACTTTGCTGTCGTGCGCGAAATCGAAACGCAGACGATCCGGCGCGACGAGTGAGCCGCGCTGCTGTACATGCGTTCCCAAATGACGCCGCAGCGCCGCATGGAGCAGGTGAGTCGCCGTGTGGTTGCGTGTGATGTCGCTGCGACGTTCCGAGTCAATTTGCGCGTGTGCTGCATCACCCACATGGGGCGTGCCTTCAACGACTTCGCCCACATGCACGATGAAGCCGCCAACGGGACGGCGCATCTCTTCGATTTCGACGCGCCAACCTTTTCCGGTGATCACGCCTGTATCGCTCACCTGACCACCCGCCTCGACATAGAACGGCGTCGTGCCGAGTACGATTTCGACTTTATCCCCGACGAGCGCATCTTCGACACGCTGACCGTCTACGAACAACGCTAGAACCGTGTCATCCGTTTCGTAGGTGTTATAGGGCGTGTAAATCACGCCGCCCACGCTCAACGCGCCCGACGATTTCAGGGTGTTCAACGTGTTGTTGTAGGCGTCCGCACTGGCGATTACTCCCATCGCCTGACCGCCGCCGCTTCGCAGCGAGTGTCGTTCTTCTGCCGACTTGTAGCCCACTTCATCGACGGTGAATCCGCGTTCCTCAACGATGTCTTTGGTGACCTGAATCGGCAAACCAATCGTCGCTTTGAGGTCAAATGCTTTGTCGCCAGACAGCACGGTTTGACCTTCGCTTTGCAAGCGATCCAGTTCGGTTTCGAGTTCGCTCAAGCCGCGATCTAGCGTGCGGCGGAAGCGTTCTTCTTCCTGCGTGATGACCTTCTTGATCGTCGCCTCACGCTCGATCAATTCGGGGTATTGAGCGCCCATCACACTGATTACTGAGTCCACAAGTTCGCTCAAAAAGGGTTTATCGAAACCAAGTTTTGAGCCGAAGCGTGACGCCCGCCGGATCACCAGACGGCACACCGAGTCGCGTCCTTTCGCGCCGGGAAGCACCCCGTCTGCGATGAGGAAGACCGCCGCACGCAAGTGATCCGCAATGACGCGGTAGGGGACAATGATCGCATCACGTTCTGTATCGCTGTGACCCGTGAGCTTTTGAGTCGCCGCGAAGATGGGCAGGAACAGGTCGGTTTCATAGTTCGACAGCACGCCGTTGATCACACTCAACACGCGCTCTAAGCCCATGCCCGTATCAACGCCGGGTTTGGGCAGCGGCACATCAAACGCGCCTGTGTGATCGGGGTCGTCCTGTGTACGGTTGAACTGCATGAACACCAGATTCCACAGTTCGAGGAAGCGATCATCTTCTTCTTCGAGCGACGGAATGATGTTGTCGATGCCGCGTTCGGGGTACTTGTCCCAATGTAGTTCGCTGGTGGGTCCGCAGGGTCCCGTTTCCGCCATTTGCCAGAAGTTCGTTTTCGCACCGAGTCGCGCCACACGCTTGGGATCAACGCCCATTTCGTTGACCCAGATGTTGTAGGCTTCGTCGTCGTTGTGGTAGACGGTGAACGCGAGTCGCTCTTTTGGCAAACCGTAGACTTCCGTCAATAGGGTGTAGGCATACTTGATCGCGTCACCCTTGAAGTAGTCGCCAAAGCTGAAATTGCCCAACATCTCGAAGAAGGTGTGATGACGCAAAGAGGGTCCGACATTCTCAAGATCAGAATGTTTGCCCGACACGCGCATTGATTTTTGCGAGGTGGTAGCGCGTTTGTAGGGACGCGAATCCAGCCCTAAGAATACATCTTTGAACTGTACCATACCCGCGTTCGTGAACAACAGCGTCGGGTCATTGGATGGCACGAGCGACGACGATGCGACCTCCTGGTGTCCCATTTCGGAGAAAAAATCTAAGAATGCCTGCCGCGCTTCCGCGCTGGTCATTGGTTTCATCATGTTTCCTTGTGAAGGGCGACCATTTTGGGGGAATTATAGCCGCTTGACTACATATTTTGTAGGGGAATGAAGATATAATGAATGTTGTAAATCACCTAAAACCAGAAGGGCAGTTGAATATGAAAAACCCAAATACTAAAGCGACGGTGCCTCTTCGCCAGAAAAACCCTTATTTTTCATCGGATGATTTAAAACTAGATTACCAAACCCATGAAATTGGTCAATCGCTACTTATTCATGCTGATTGCTTTGAATGGCTTAGTAGACTTCCAGAAAATTCTCTTCACGCTATTGTTACTGACCCTCCTTATGGTGTCAAAGAATATGATTTTGATCAACTTGAAAAGCGATCTAATGGAAATGGTGGTATTTGGCGAATCCCTCCTTCTTTTGACGGTAATATTCGTTCCCCATTACCAAGATTTACGGCGCTAAACGAAAAGGAACTTCATTCTGTTCATCGCTTCTTTGTCGAATGGGCAAAGGTTGTTTTACATGGATTGCGCCCTGGAGGGCATGTATTCATAGCCTCAAATACTTTCTTGTCGCAAATAGTTTTTGAGGCTTTAGTGGCTGGTGGTTTGGAATATCGAGGTATGTTAATACGGACGGTACGAACTTTACGGGGAGGAGATCGCCCGAAAAACTTTGAGGAAGAGTTTTCTGACGTTTGTTCGATGCCTCGTGGGTGTTATGAACCTTGGGGTATATTTCGGAAACCTCTACTACCCAAAATGAAAGTAGGAGATTGCTTAAGAGAATTTCAAACGGGTGGATTACGTCGCCTTCCAAATGGTAACCCTTTCGAGGATATTATTGAAAGTGAACGTACACCCAAAGCTGAACGTAAGATCGCAGATCATCCCAGCCTGAAACCGCAATCGCTTCTTAGACAATTGGTCTATGCGGTCTTACCGTTAGGTGAAGGTATAATTGCTGATCCGTTTATGGGTTCCGGTTCGACGTTAGCGGCAGCAGAAGCAATGAGTCTAAAATGTGTGGGGGTCGAACGCCATATTAATTACTTCGAAATGGCGAAACAAGCTGTGTTACCCCTCAGTGCCTTCTATAGGAGAGACAGCCAAATCAATCTTCGTCTGGTTTGAGATTTTATAAACCCAGTTTGTCTGCATTTTTTGCATCCCATTCGGATTGACACTTGCCGTTATAGTGCGACGACTAGTTGATGATCGCCCTGAGAATGTCCAATCCTCAAGCTCGAGTTTTGCCGCAAAGACTCCCATGAAACGGAAGGAGCGTGGGGGAATATTGTTGTTCATGTCATTCGCACTATTGGCTTCAAAACTGAATACTATCAACCATATTGCCTCAGGATTATGCCCTTGCCACCCTCTCGTATAACGAGAAGCTTTAATCTCTATTCCTTCATGACTATATTGCACAGCGTCATTGGGAAAGGTACCTTTAGGTATTAAATCTGGATGACCATTGTGATAACGATTTTTCACCAGTGTAAAACAGTATTTAGGAATGGATATATTCATAAATTCACCGACTAAACTACTGAAATTAGCAGGCATTAGAAACCCTTCGAGGCGTGGGATTTGACGAGTTCGAAGTTGCATATTTATAAAACCCAAGAAATCGAGAAATTCCTCCATTGCTGTTTTGATATGTGCAGTAGTCAAGTCGTAGGGCAAACTTACAGACGGGTTGAACCCGTCGGAATTCAGAGATTCTGGAGTACAGGCGAGAAGTTCACCGTCAATCATTCATAACATCCTTTTCTTTCAATTGAGAATAACTAATTTTTATCACTTTTACTTCTTTTCAGTTTCCTAACAACATACCTTGTGAAAAAAGGAGCAATAGCCTGATTCTACATGACGAATGTCGTTTTTTGCGGACGAGGAAGGGGATACACTGATGCATGTAAGCTCAACAACAACAAGCGCAGATGCGCTTTGTCTTGAAAATCTACTACACGCAAGGAGACAATCCCGTGTTGAATATACAAAGCGCCATTCTCGATGAAACTGTCCGTGAGTTCCTGCTCAAACCCTTGACCGCGACTCTATCCGTTATTGACCCTGATGGCTTCCCACATTCGATCCCGCTGTGGTTCGACATTGACGGAAACGATCTGCTGCTCATCAGCCACCGTAATCATCAGACGGTCAGTTTTGAGACACATAAAGGTTGTGTCATCATCGGCGCTAACAACTGCAAAGCCGAAGGTTATCTGTTCAAGGGTGAGTTCACGATTGAACATAAGCCCGATTATCAAACGCTGAAGCGGATTGCCAATCGCTACGAGGCTGACCGTGAAGTCAAACTTGATGTCGCGGAATGGCTCTCTAACCCCAACCTGACGCTCATTCGGTTTTCTGTTCAGAGCGCCACTCAAGTTCAAGACGCCTAAGTCCTATTCCCTCTCTTATTTGTGAAAGCGCGAAGTCTAATCAACTTCGCGCTTTTATTTACCCACCCTTAAATGCGTATAATTAGGCAACTCAAAAGGATGAAACCTATGTTGACTGACGCAGTACGTGAAATTCTCAAGCAACCGTTGATCGCCCGCCTGTCCGTGACGGACTCCAACGGTTATCCGCATACCGTGCCGCTGTGGTATGACTTCGACGGCGACGATATTGTGATTATCAGTGACCGCAAGACCAAGAAAGTAGATTATATTGCCGCCAACCCGAAGGCGTGCCTCAGCATTGGCGGTGATTCGATTGAAGGCACCGGCTATATGATCAAAGGGCAGTGCTTCAACGAGGAAGACCCCAGTTATCAATGGCTGACACAAATGACCTATCGCTATGAGCAAAATCCTCAAGCGGACAAGGACATCGAGCTATGGCGCACGACGCTCGATATGATGATCATTCGATTCAAAATTGAGAAGATCGTCAAAGTGGCATAAAGAGTAAACAGTAAACAGTTCACGGTTTACAGTTAAAAACTCACCTTACGCAGGGTGTCAGTTTGACCCCCA
>JBBQRJ010000245.1:0-7108 GCA_038214955.1 Aggregatilineales bacterium
AGCGCAAGCAGCGTGATCGCCATCACCTGTACAGGCGTGGCATCGGTCAAACTTAGAAATAACACGGCATAGGCGCTTGCATAAATCATGTGACCCACGAGCGAAAGCAAAGCTGCTATCATCAGGGGTTTTACATCAAAGCGCAGGTCGCCCAACCCAAACGTAACTAACAAGTGTGGCATTTGCCGGATCAGCACTAAACCCACCACAGCGACTAGCCCAACCCCAATTGCAATGTACGGGATTATCTGCGGTTCAATCAAGATGTTGAGCAGAGGCAAAATACTTGGCAAACAAATCAATGTTGCGATGCCGAGCGTAAAAAGCCCGACCAACCGGTCAATCAACACGCACATTGCAGCGTTGCGATTGGTCGTGTAGGGACGCAAACGCAGTAAACGCAAACCATCTCCGCCAAGATAGCTGGGCAGCACGATGCTTACAAATTCGCTTAAAAGATTGAGGCGTAAAACAAACAAGAGGTTAAGTTGTAAAATGCCCATGCTGCCAGCAATCAAAAGCCAGCGCACTGCATAAAACAGAGTCGCTGCTGACGCGAGTAGGAAGAAAATAAGAACGGTACTGAACTGAAATGCACGCAGGTTTTGAATGACCGATGAAAAATCGAGGGTGGTTACGGCAATGATCCCGATGAGAATCAAAACACCCCATTTCAACAGTTGTAAAGCGAGTTTTGTATGCTTGTTCTGGCGTAAGGTGAGCATCGTTGTTGTTTAAGCCTGTCAGCTTTATACATAGCCCTATTGTCCCACCTTAAGGTATTTTGATTACTTAAGTCTCTATACTTAGGCAAAGAGTACTCCCTAATTCAGCCTGAGATGAGAAGCAAGCCTCTTATGATTCCCGTGTGTGAACCCCTATTTGACGGAAATGAATCCATCTATGTTGCCGAGTGTATGTCTACCGGCTGGGTATCGTCTGTCGGAAAATACGTTACCCAATTTGAAGAGATGTTCAGCGCGTATTGCGGTGTCCCCTATGGAGTCGCCGTAACCAGCGGAACAACTGCGCTGCACCTTGCGCTGGTTGCGTTGGGCATTGGCGCGGGTGATGAAGTCATCATCCCCGACTTCACCCTGATCGTATCGGCAAACGTCGTCATTCAAACGGGGGCGCGTCCCGTGCTGGTGGATGTTGACCCGAAAACGTGGTGCATCGACCCCGCGCAGATTGAAGCGAAAATCACCCCCGCGACAAAAGCGATTATGCCTGTACATATGTACGGTCATCCATGTGATATGGTAGCCATTAACGAAATTGCCCAACGTCATGGTTTGTACGTGATCGAAGACTGTGCCGAAGCGCACGGTTCTGAGGTCAACGGTCAGCGTGTGGGCGGGTTGAGCGATGCCGGTTGTTTCAGCTTCTATGGCAACAAAACATTGACGACGGGCGAAGGCGGCATGATCGTATGCCGTGACCCCGCGCTGGCGGAACGAATGCGTTTGCTCCGTAGTCAAGGTTTCCGCGAACCCCGTTTCGTTCATGATGTCGTCGCCTTCAATTACCGCATGACCAACATTCAAGCAGCAATCGGCGTGGCGCAAACCGAAAAAGCCGACGATAAAGTCAATCGCAAACGCTGGATCGCAGAGACGTACACTCAACTACTCGCTGATCAACCTGATCTCGTGCTGCCGTATGAAGCGCCCTGGGCGAAAAGCACCTATTGGATGTATGGCGTTATGCTGTGCGATGAATTTGGCGCGGGTAAAGACGAGGTGATGAAATTATTGAAAGCTAAAGGCGTCGATACCCGCTCATTTTTCTGCCCCATGCACATGCAACCTGTGTTCACCAACGGAAATCACGCCAGTTACCCGGATGTGTCCGGTCAATACCCCATTTCGGCTGACCTGTGGAAGCGCGGGTTATACTTACCCACCGGACTTGGACTCACGCGGGAGCAACTTGAAGAATCCGCCGCAAAACTGATTGAATGCAGAGTATCGTAACCATGATGACATCCCAAACCGCTATTTCAACCGATGACCCTATTGTTCATCGTGCCTACGATCCCGAACCTCGCGTGTCTGTCATACTGGCAACGTATAACGAGCGCGAGAATATTCTTGATACCGTCACCGAGATTTTCCGTCATGTTACTGACTCAGTGGAAGTGATCGTCGTAGATGATGACTCGCCCGATGAAACATGGCGCTTAGTGGAAGAATTCAATAACCCGAACGTCAAGGTGATCCGGCGCGTGTCTACACGCGGACTCGCTTCCGCTTTCAATCGGGGCATCATCGAGTCGCGTGGGCAAATTGTGTGCTGGATGGACGCAGATATGTGTATGCCGCCCGCCATGCTTCCAGCGATGTTCGAGAAACTCAAAACTTATGACATTGTGATCGGTTCGCGTTATGTGCAAGGTGCGAAAGATGATCGTCAGGCGCTGCGCGTCATATCCAGCCGCCTGATCAACGGACTCGCCACGCGGGTACTCGGCTACGGCATCAAAGATTACGACAGCGGGTTCGTCGCCCTACGGCGCACGGTCTTTGACAAGGTGTCGATTATCCCGACAGGTTACGGCGCGTATTTCATGGAATTTTTGTACACCTGCTGTTACAAAGGACTCACCGTTTACGAAATGCCCTATGTATTCCGTGACCGCACCAAAGGTATTTCAAAATCTGCCCCCAGCTTGATCAAGTTTTTCAATACTGGAATGCAGTACGTCTTGCGAATCTTCACCGCACGGTTGCGAAGGGTCGATTAATTCATGGCGCATGACATCATCAAACCCTCTTTCACACGCAGCGACACTCGCGGTGTCTTAACGGAAATCCTGAACGGCGGACATTGGGAATCGATCCTCAATGGGGACATGAAACCCGGCGCGGTCATGGGCAACCATTACCACAACGACACGGTGGTGTTCTTCTACCTAACAAGCGGCGCAGTGACGGTTAAAACCATTGATGTACAAACAGGCGAAAGAGATACCTTTCGGCTAGGCACAAACGAGGGCGTGATGCTGCACACTAACGAGTCACACGCCATCCACTTTGATGAGCAGTCCGGTTTCATCATGCTAAAATCCAAGTTGTACGACCCGCAAAACCCGGACACCTTCGCCTATCCTGTGGACTAAACATGGAAGCCTACGAATACGCCACGATGGCGGATTTTGAAACCTCATACTGGTGGTATCGAGGTCTGCACGGCACGATTATTGACCTGCTTCACGACCTCAACGTGAAGCAGGATGCGCGTATTTTGGATGCAGGATGCGGCACAGGTGGAAATCTGGTCAATTTAGGCAACCACTTTACCCAGACAAGCGGCTTTGATTATTCGATTGACGCTGCCCCCTTTTGGGCGCGGCGCGGGCTGCGCCGCTGCGCTGTCGCGTCGATTAATGACATGCCTTATCAAGACAATGCGTTTGATGTGGTGCTGTCAATTGATGTCTTTGAAATTAGCACCGTTGATGAAACGCGGGGAATGGCAGAATTATGGCGCGTAACGCGCCCCGGCGGGTTGATCATGATCGTCGTCCCCGCGTACCGCTGGCTCTACTCTGCCGAGCATGATCTCGCTGTACATTCCACAAGGCGCTACACCCGCGATGACGTGATCAAGCTGCTGAAACAACATCCCATCGAGATTGTGCGTTCAAGCTATCTGTTCATGCTGCTGTTCCCACTCATTGCTACTGTGCGTCTTGCCCGTCAGCGATTCACCCGCCCCACAACGGGAACGCCACGTTCTGACCTTCGACCTATACCCGGCATCATGAACGAAATATTCAGTTTTATCATGCGTATTGAACGGCGTTTGCTGCAAACATTCAGCTTCCCGTTTGGCAGTTCCGTTCTAGTCATTGCCAGAAAACCATAATCGGAGATTGCATCGGTGTACAAAACCCAAGAGCCTCTCGATGTGCAGCAGATCAATATTCAACGCATTTGGGTCGCAATCGCTATCCTGAATGTTGTCCTGATCGCGCATTTGCTTGTTTACCTACTGGGCAGCTTCCCCGACTTTGATGCGTCTGCAAAACTCAAGTTATGGATGAGTCTCGGCGCGGCGGTGGGATTTACCCTATTCGCGCTGTGGCGTGTGCGTGCCGACAAACCTCTGTCTGCGGAACACCTGCACACGCCGTTCACCATTGGCGCGACTGCCTTTTTGCTCACCCTCGCGCTGCTGCCGGTCCCGCCGTATATGTATACGAACTTCGCCCATGCTCATGCGCTGCTGACGTTCACGGTCACGCTGTTGGCGATCTACCGTTCGTTGTTCGATGGCAATGCTCCGCTCCGGCGTCCGCAAATATGGATTATCGTCGCGGCGGTGATCGCGCTGGTCATTACGCTGATTCGCGCTTACGGACTGTCTGTGTATCCGTTCGTGGATATTCAAGACGAACCCTGGGTGACGGCATGGGCAGTCAGTTGGGTCAAAACAGGGCGTTTTGGCGATCCGATTTTGTTTGGCATGGGGGACGCCTATTATGCCTACCCGCGCTTTTTCTGGCTGCTAGGCATCTGGATTAAGCTGTTCGGCGTTGGCTTATGGCAAGAAAGACTGCTAGGCTACCTTCTCATCTTTCCGGTGATCGGGTTCGCTGCGCTGTCGGCACGCAATTTATACGGCTCTCGTGTCGCTGTATTGACAACCATCACCTTGTTTGCCAGTGCCGTGTTGATATCTGCCGCACGAGTCCGTCACGACATTGGTCTGGCGATCTGCCTTGCCGCGTCGTTGTGGCTGTACACAGAAGCCATAAAACGGCGATCAAATCTGCTACATTTCGTCGCTGGCTTGATCATGAGCTTTGGCGCGTTTTCGCACTATCATGCGTCAGGTTTGGGGTTAGCAATGGTGATCGGGCTGTATTTGCCCGGTTATCTCTCACGCCGCCGCTTAATCCCTGAAATCGGGATGATTCTGTACGGCTTAGGCGGCGTCCTTGGCGCGGGGATCGTATTTCTGGTGCAAATTCTCCCCGATGATCTTGAAGGGTTTTTATGGGTGCTGCCTCATCTGTCGAATTACAGCGATGATTCGAATCAGTTCATCATTTCGCTGGTGGGCAATGTCCTCAACATCGGCTTTTTCTCGATCTTCGAACTGCTGCTCGTGGTTTTAGGAGTGATCACCGCCATTCGCCGCCGCCAACAGCGCGATCTCTCGCTGCTGTTGGTCGTATTGGCTGCCCATATCTTGATCGCGGTCATGGCAAGCGGGGCAATCTACTATTACATTTTGCCGCTCACACCCATTTACGCCATGTTGATCGGCGCGATGTTTGTCCAGCGTAATGAGGATCGCGTAAATCTGCCGTTCAAACGCGGCGATCTCGTCACGTTTGCGCTGCTGTTGATGCCTCTGCTTGGCGCGACCACCGCCCGCCCTCTGCAAGCAGTTATGAGCGGCGAACCGATTCAAGCCCCAACGCCGCCCGCCGTTCAATGGGTATTAGACAACACGACAACAGACGACTCGATTGGCGGCGACGTGTATTATTACTTCTGGTTGAGTGATCATCCATTTGCCAGTCACCTACTCCACGAGTATCTTTACCCTGAAAATATCGAACGGTTGCCGACGATTGACGCCGTGTGGGAAGAAGCCGCTCCCGACATCCTGATCATCGATCCGGCATATGTGCGCTCATACACGCGCTATTTCACGCCACTGATAGCGACAGGTTGGGTAGAAGATCATTACACGGTGGTCGAAGACTTTGACGACGCCACTTCGACAGCCATTATCTATCGGCGCAATTAAAAAGGTCGATCCCTATGCCTATCATTCAAACGCTCGACGCCCTCGAAATTTTGGACAGCCGGGGGCGCCCAACGCTGCAAGTCACCTGTACGCTCACGAGCAAACATCAAGGAACAGCGTCCGTGCCGTCTGGTGCTTCAACTGGCAAAGCGGAGGCTCATGAACTCCGCGACGGTGATCAGGCGCGTTATAGGGGGTTAGGCTGTCGCAAAGCGGTTCAAAACGTGCGCGAAACCATCCACCATGCGTTGAGCGGAACAGACTTTCCCTCACAACAATCGCTAGACGAAGCGTTGATCGCGTTGGACGGTCATCCGAACAAAGCGAACTTGGGCGCAAACGCGATTCTAGGCGTCTCGCTGGCATTTGCGCGGGCATGTGCCGCTCAAGAAGGTCAACCCCTCTACGAACGTTTTTCAGCCTTTGGTAATGTCTCCCCAACATTACCGCGCCTGACAATCAACCTGTTCAGCGGCGGCAAACATGCGGGCGGACAAGTCGCCATACAGGATGTATTGATCGTTCCACTGGCGGCAACCATTGAACAATCACTAGCTGATGCATTCGCGGTGTATCGCGCGGCGGCTGACCTCATCCAGCAAAAATACGGAATGCGGGCGCTCACCGCAGATGAAGGCGGGCTTGCGCCTTCCTTTCCAAGTAGTGAAGCCATGCTTCAAGACGCCATGATCGCCATTGAAAATGCAGGGCTGATCCCCGGTCAGGATGTTGCGCTGGCAGTCGATGTCGCGTCCAGCCATTTCTATACCGATGGACGCTATTACCTCAACGAAACGCCTCTCAGCAGTGAGGCGATGATTGATCAACTAGTGGAGTGGGCGAAAATTTATCCGCTGGTTAGTATTGAGGATGGTCTTGCCGAGGACGATTGGCAGAACTGGCAAAAGCTGTGTCTGCGACTGCCAGTCTCTACCCGTGTGTTAGGCGATGATCTGCTATGCACCCACCCGACGCGCATTCAACGTGCCATTGACGAGGACGCGGCGAACGCTCTGCTGCTCAAAGTCAACCAGATTGGTACACTCACCGAAGCATTCACGGCGAATACGCTGGCACATCAGCACGGTTGGCAGGTCGTGGTGAGCGCACGAAGCGGCGAAACCGAGGATCATTGGTTGGCAGACCTTGCTGTCGGGTGCGGTGGAGATTATATCAAAGTCGGCTCAATTACCCGGTCAGAACGGCTGGCAAAATATAACCGTCTGCTCTGGATAGAGTCCAAAACTGGACTCGCCATCAAGAGTTAAGCTATCTTCTCTGAAAATTGCAGTTATTCACGCTAAAAGGTGAGCAAGATTATGAACCGATTTGAGGCGAAAAG
>JBBQRJ010000246.1:0-7088 GCA_038214955.1 Aggregatilineales bacterium
CGCCGACTTCGCGACTCATGATATCCTCAGCATCCCGCGCATCAAATGGGTGATCGAACGGAAGGTCAGCAGCATCAATCAGGCGGAGTAATTTTTGTGCTGACGTTTCTTCATCTAACTCCCTTGTTTCTTCACGGTCGATAAGTTCACGCAGTACCGTATCAAGTGGTTCACCCCGCTGCTCAACTTTCTGCATGAGCCGCTTATAGACACGCTCATCGTTTACCGTGATCGTGAACATGATTGATTATCCCTCTCCATAGTGCAATACCTTCGCCAAAAAGGGTGGGTGAAAAAATAGGATTTTCGGGTACAGTGAGATTTCTCACAAAAACACAGAACCCGAAAACCCATGAGCGAGACTATAGCATTGACCGCCTGTTTAACCCCATTGCTTTCACGAACGAGTCTGCACCAAATGCGGGTGATTGTGCTGGCGCTGTTGAGCATGAACGGACGGGGGACGATGTTAGGGATGTCGCGGTGGGCGGCGGATGGGGGCAGCTACCGTACCGTCCAGCGGTGGTTTAGCAGCGGATTGGATTGGGGCGGACTGTTGTGGGCAGTGGTACAGGGACATTTACTCGATCCGCAGGGGGAATACGTGCTGGCGGGAGATGAAGTCGTGGTCAGCAAGGCGGGCAAGCAGACGCACGGGTTGGGGCGCTTCTATTCGAGTATCGCGCAGCGACCCATTCCGGGACTGTCGTTTTTTGCGCTCTCGTTGGTCGATGTGCAGACCGCAAGGGAGCAAGAATCATGCCAAAGCTGCCCCCGTCCTCAGCCCTGAACTGACGTTGTTAGGGACGATGCTGCGGACGCTCCTAAAACGCATCGGCTGCGGGTCAAGCATCTGGTGCTGGATGGCTTTTTCGGGACTTATCCGGCAACTTGGATGACGCGAGCGTGTGGACTGCACCTGATTTCCAAGTTGCGCCACAACGCCGCCTTGTATCTGCCGTACACCGGCAGCAAACCACGACGGGGACCGACCCCGCGCTACGGGGACAAGCTCGACTATACGACGCTAGCGCACACCGCTTGTGTTTTTGCAGTCACCGAGGGAAATGTGCAGGTTGAAACTTACCAACTGACAGCGCTGCACCAAGATTTCCCCGACCCGCTCAACCTTGTTGTGCTGGTCAAAACGCACCGTAAGACCGGCAAACGGGCGCATGTCCTGCTCTTCAGCACCGACTTGAGCCTGTCTGCTGTGCAACTGGTCGATTATTACAGCCTGCGCTTCCAGATTAAATTCAACTTCCGCGATGCCAAACAGTATTGGGGACTGGAGGATTTTATGAATATCTCTGAGCAAGCGGTCACCAACGCCGCCAACCTCGCCTTCCTGATGGTCAACCGCTCCGCGCTACTGCTCCAACCGCACCGTCAGCGCGAATCGGATTTCAGCGTCCTTGACCTCAAGACCCATTTCCGAGCCAGACGCTACCTGACCGAAACTATTAAATCTCTTCCCGATCCCCCCACTCCGGATTTAATTTCCCGGCTTTGGCAACGTTTAGCCTCGCTAGGCGGCATTCGTCCACCCGCTCACTTTCAAGATGCTGCATAATTGGCGAAGGTATTGCCTTATGCACTTGGATTAGCCTCAATGTCGTCGTGCAAAACATCTTCAACGTATAAAATGCGAACAACGACCACCAATGCAGCAGCGATGGGGGCGCCAAGCACTAGACGGAACGCACCCGCAAGAACACCAAAAAACAATTGCGCGGCAAGGCTATAAACGGGCGGAAGATATAATATCGATTTTTGCAGGATCGGCGTGACAAGATAGTTGTCGATCATTTGGATAAGTAGGTAGAGAATCAGTACGAAAACCGCATCCCCCGGACTGTGGATGAGCGCAACCATTACGGCAGGTATAAGCGCGAGAACAGGTCCGAAGGTTGGGATGAATGCGCCTATCGCCGCGATAATTGCCAGCGACAGCACCAGCGGTGTCCCAAGAAGCTGCAGCCCGATGAATGAGAGGATTCCCACTTCGACCATTGAAACGACACGGGTGAGAATCCATTGTTTCAGCGTGTGATTCACTTCTCCCAGGGTTTCCCGCACACGCTGCCGTCTCTCCTTGGGAATGAGGTGTAAAAAATTACTGACGTAAGTTTCTGGCTCAAGCGCGAGGAACAAGGTCACAAAGAACACGATGACGATGGTGGAAAGCAGGCTGAGAACCGATGAGATGATCCCCGTCACCCGTGTAAATATCGTCGAACTTCGTCCGACAATTTGATTGAGCAGCTCAGAAGTCGTGAGCAGGCGTTCCATCAACTGCTGCCCCCAGCCGTAGCGTTGGAGTTCTTGCCCGATTTGTTGCAAGGGCGCCTCTAATATCGAGTTCAACTGCGTAAGCTGCTGTATCAGGCTCGGACTGATAGTGAGTGCCGCAACAACGATCATCACGGTGATCAGTATTGCAGTCAGTCCGACGGCGAGGCGCTTCCAGAAAGGAGTGCGTTGTGAAATCCAGTCACTCGCGCCTCGTATTCCGACTGCAATCAACACATACAAGAACAGCAGGAGCAAAATATCAACTGTTGCATCCACAAAACTGATGAACAGCCATAGAAACACTACCGTCCCAATCGCAAGGAAGACGCGTCGCTTATACGCATCCTAGGTTACGTCAACATAGGAGCGTTGTTCCTGCTGCTCGTCACTCGAAACAAGGTTACTTATGACAATCTTTTTCACTTCGGCACCTATTGTTCACGGACATGAGTATGAGAGGAGATCAACGTTCCATACCTCCTCTCCTTGTAGACCGTCGGAGCTAGGATCGCTCAAATTGAGGCAAGCGCTCGTAATGGTGTTTGCTAATGCCTAGGTGAACTTTTTGCTCCTCGATCTTGTTGATCCAAGAGGTCGGAATGACTTTCCGTTCCTTGAACAGCCAGCCTTTCACGACGATGATGTGCGTGGCACGCGCACTCTCTTTATCCATAAACACTCTTGCAAGCTCACCCAGCGATTCGCCGTCGGCGCTGATCACTTGTGCGCCCTGGGATAAACCGACCGTGTGATCAGGAATGTCTTGTTCGACACGCACTTCGCTGAAGTTATCCGAAATCGGATAGGCGTTGTAACTTATGTAACCCGGATAACCCCACCATGCTGTTCCGAGCGGTGGATAGGCGAAATACGGTCGGACGTATCCGGTAGGATACGTCCCTGTGTCATCATCGAGTGGCAGGTAGTACGTTTCCTCGAAAGGTGCAAATTCCGGCAGTTGATCATCGGTTTGGGCTAGCCTTACCTGTTCCTCGTCGGCGTGTGCGACGAGTTCTAGCGGGACAACTTTGTCTTCCGTGAGTAGAAGCCCCTGCCGAATCACAATGTGAGTCACGACCTTGGAATGCGGATCAAGCACCACCCGATCGATAGCACCGACATCTTTACCATCGGCTGTATACACGTGAGTTCCGTCCTTAAATTCCATCTTGTAGCTCCTTCGCTAAAACGTTACCGGTATCGTGTTGACATCCGCGCCCGTTTCGATGACGGCGTAGCGCACACTCACCCAGCCAATCACACCGTTGTAATTGATCTGCCACCAACTGCTGCTCGGATTACGACCGATAACGTCGGCACTTGTTCCGGCTCTGAACTTCTCGATAATCGAATAGCCCAAGCCGGGACCGCTGCGTAAATTCACCGTAAATGGAGTCGCAGTGACCACATAGTCTGTTCCTTCGGTGACTGGTAAATCGTCCCGCGTAACATTGGTCGGTTCGATCACCGGAACACTTCCCGTGTTGAGTTCGGTAACGTAGGGGCTGGATACCCATCCAGTCGCACCGTTGACGTTGATCAACCACCACGAACTAGCTGAGTTTCTTCCAATTATTGGGTACGTTGATCCCCGATTGACACGGAAGAGGATATTTCCCAAACTCACACTCGGATAATCGCGCACGTTTAAGACTTGTGCTATAATCGTGGCGATCGGATCGCTGGTGTTGACAATCGTCGTTTCGCGCTGACGTAGGCTGAAGTCGAGATAAGCGACGCCTGTGTTCTCTAAGAAGTCAATTTGGAAACCGACTGCTCCCGAAGGCAAGCTGACCGTTTGTGTATAACGCTGCCCGCTGGCGAGATGCCATTCGTCGATCAACGCGACTCCATTCACGTAGACGCGCACGCCGTCATCTGCCAGTACACTGATCTCGTAAACACCTCCTGTGAGGTTACGCACCGTCGTCCACCGTGCCGAAAAGCTGTCCGCAGGCACATTCACCAACGGCGCGTCGTAACCCCAGTTGTGCGTGGGCGAGAATTCGTTGAGGACTGCCGTAGGGCTACCTGCTAGAGTAGTGTTGCTGAAGTATTGAGCCGTCCACAAGCCTAAGTCAACCGGGTCTTGCACACGCTGACCAAAAGACGGACCGGGGGGATTCGTATTCACGTTTGCCCATTCAACGTAGACATAAGCATTTCCTCTCACCTCCCGGTAATCGACCTGAATGTGATGTGTTCCGTCTGCTAAGGAGACGTCCTGACTGACGATCTGCCCGACATTGGGGGCATCAAAGGTATCGATGACCACATTGCGAAAATCGACTGTGATACGCACGTGGTCATCGACAAGGGCGTAGAAACGATAGGTACCCGCTGGCAGCGCGACATCGGTGGCAAAGCGAGCCGAGAAATTATCTGGATTGACCCCTGCGACAGGTGCATTCGCTCCCCAGTTAAAATCGACAGACTCGGCTTGGGTTGTTACCGCCTCATCCCCGAGAAGATAGGCGTTGTTGTAGTACTGTACCGTCCAAACGGGGTTCTGCGCGGCGACAGTGGATACGGGCAGCAACCCGACGAGTATGATTATGAAACAAGCGAGTATTATTCTCACGGTTTATTCCTCCAATCGCGTCGCGCTCTGATGAAAACGAAGGGGGAACTGACAGTTCAGAACGACGCACGCTGCAACAATATCAACAGCTTACCTGAGAGGCAGACCTGAAGAAGTCACAAAAAGGAGGACTTAGGGGTATCCAAATGGACGCTTTTATACACTCAAAGCGATGTTAAAGTTTTAGTCGGCATCGGGCTGCTGGGCAGTCTGTTCTAGCTGTTGCGAGAGCAGCCGATCCAGTCGTGATTGGAGCGCAGTTAACTGCACATGGAGGGCTTGTGAGTCGTCCGATAGGTTACTTTGTTCGGTTTCACGGTCGATACCGATGAAGTGACTAGCAAGGGCGGCGGTGATGTAACCGAAGACCGCGAGGGCATACACGGACAGAATCCAGCACAGGATACGCCCCTCAACCGTTTGCGGCCAGTAGTCGGAGCCAATGGTTGTAATGAGCATCGCTGTCCACCACACTGCCTCACTGTAATCCGTCAAGCCTAGTGTTGGATCGAGTGTTTCGGTAACTCCGGCTTCGTAGAGGGACTGCGGGCTTTCAAACAGTGCCATGCCAGCACCGCCAGCAAAGGTGACGAGGATGGTGAAGGTGACGACATAGCTGAGATTCCGTCGTCCCAATGCTGTTGCAGTCGCCCGCATTCCTCGATTGAGCGACGTCACAAGGCGGACGAAACTTACGGTGCGAACGGCGCGTGTTGCGTTCAGGACTCGAAATGCCCGAAAGATGCGGAGGATGCGAAGCGCAGGGAGCAGGAGCGAAAGCGCGGTCAACCAGTTGCGTCGCAGGTAGGTGAGCTTTTCAGGGGCGATGATGAATTCAAGTATAAAGTCCGCGATAAACAAAACCCAGATCGCATTAGAGACGGTTTGCAATAGTGGACTGAGTCCTCGAATGAAATCGACAACCAGCAAACCTAACCATACGAACGCGAGCGCGGTCATAAACTTGTCGGTCACATGGTTGATGTGTTCCAACAGTTCCCAGCGGGCATGATGGAGTTCGCGCGTTTCGTTTTCGGTCTCGTGTGTCATTCATTTGGCTCCTGCTGCTGTTTCATGTGCCGGATAAGTAAATCTTTCAGGCATTTTAATAACAACAGTGCCAACTTGCTCGTATCTGTCAACAACATTTAGGTTTTCATTATGTTATTGAGAGAAACCATCAGGAAAGCAGCCTACACCGACATCCATTTTGGGATGACATAGCCAGCGGAGAAGCGTATGAGTGAACATCTTCTCGAACAACTTGCGCTCGTGCTCGTGTTAGGCATTACGCCGCAATGGGTAGCGTGGCGGATTCGTCTCCCTTCAATCCTGCTGCTTTTGACCTTCGGGTTCATTGCCGGTCTCGTGACGGGCATTCTCCAAGTTGATGTAGTACTCGGGGATTTACTGTTCCCGCTGGTTTCCGTCTCGGTCGGGAACATCCTGTTCGAGGGCGGGCTGGGTTTGAAGCTCCGTGATCTTCGAGAAACGGGGCATGTCATTCGTAATTTGATCAGCATTGGGGCGCTCATCACCTGTTGGCGATTTGGCATACCCAATCTACGCGCCTATTTTAAAAGTGATCGATAATCTAATCCGGCAAAGGTAAGGCAAAAATGGACAACACAAATTTTCCCATTGAATTTAACAATGAAGTCGATGATGTGAAACAAAGTGATAACGAACTCTACAGTGTAGCTGTAGACCGCCTCACTAAATTGGCAGCAGGTCATAACGACATTTCAGGTGCGGTTGTTAACTTCAAACTACCCGCACAGGAGCGTGAGACAATACCCCTCTTTGAAGTCACGATTGTCGCCTATATGGGAGCCGATCACATTGCTGCTACTGAGAAAAAAGAGCAGTTTAGAGCTGCTCTGGACGGCGCTTTAGATGCAGTTGAACGACAAGTTCGTGCCCGTCGTAACCAACAGCGAAATTACTGAAAATGAATAATCTTCCTTTGCAGAGCGATACGACGGATTCGCCATCCGAGCGGTTACAAATCTCGTGGGTCATGTACAAGCGTCGCCTGTTCCTTGCTGTCGGATTGATCGCTTTCTTAATTGTGCTGGCAAATTTTGTTGGTGCGACCCTCAGTGTGCTGCTGCTGCTCTTTCTGTGTGGGTTGATCGCGCTCGGTGTACGCAGTATCAGTGATTGGGTGACGAAGCACACACCGCTCTCGGATAAAGTTGCGCTTGCGTTG
>JBBQRJ010000247.1:0-7081 GCA_038214955.1 Aggregatilineales bacterium
GTGCTGGTCGAAGGCACCTACGATCAAGCCTTTGACCTGTGCAAAGCGATTTGTTTGGAACAGGGCTGGTACTGTCGCAACACAGGCATGAATCCGTATACAGCAGAAGGCAAAAAAACCGTCGCCTACGAGATCGCTGAAAGCCTCGGTTGGGATGTACCGGATGTGGTCGCCGTCGGTGTTGGCGATGGCAACATTATCGCTGGCGTGCATAAGGGATTTTACGACCTCTATCAACTCGGCTGGATACAGCGGATTCCGCGCTTGATAGGTGTACAAGCACTTGGAAGTTCACCCCTAGTCAGCGCATGGGAGCAGGGCTTAAGCGCCACCGACATGCAGCCCGTCGAAGTCGATACGATTGCCGACAGCATCTCAGCAGGGCTACCGCGTGACCGTTCACGGGCGCTGCGGGCGGTACGTCAAACCAACGGCGCATTTATCGCCGTGTCGGATGAGGAAATTCTCGCGGCGATTCCGGCGCTGGCACGTTTGACGGGCGTATTTTGCGAACCCTCATGCGCGGCGGTTTACGCCGGGGTTAGACGTGCGGTACAATTAGGCTTGATACGATCTGACGAGCGTGTGACTTTGCTTCTCACCGGAAACGGGTTGAAAGACATCAAACGCGCACAGCAATCGGTCAGCGGTGGACTGCGGGTCGCTCCCAACCTTGATTCGGTTCGACGCGCTTTACAACTTGAGGTTTCATGAACAGCACACCCCGTTACTCGATTGTCGTCCCAATCTACAACGAAGAAGGCAATATTGCGCTGCTTTACGAGCGCATCACGAAGGTTATGGACTCCACTGGAGAGACGTGGGAACTCGTCCTCGTCAACGATGGCAGTCGGGATCGTTCGCCCGACATGATGGATGATCTGTCGAAGCGTGACCCGCGTGTGAAAACGCTGCATTTCGCACGCAATTTCGGTCATCAAACGGCTGTTACGGCGGGGATGGATCACGCAAGCGGTGCGGCTGTTGTGCTAATCGACGCTGACTTGCAAGACCCGCCCGAATTAATCCTCGAAATGATCGAACGTTGGAAAGCGGGCTATCAAGTCGTGTATGCGGTGCGTGAGCAGCGGAAGGGCGAAAGCTGGTTCAAGCTGTTTACGGCGAAACTGTTCTACCGCGTGATTTATCGCATCACCGAAATTGATATTCCGCTGGATACAGGCGATTTTCGCCTGATGGATCAGCGTGTGATTGAAGTGATGCGGCAGATGCGTGAACACAACCGCTTCATTCGTGGGATGACCAGTTGGGTGGGCTTCAAACAAACGGGCGTCAATTACATTCGTGAGGCGCGTTTTTCGGGCGAAACCAAGTATCCGCTCCGTAAAATGCTGCGCTTTGCAATGGACGCCGTGACGGGGTTTTCATATTTCCCCTTGCAGGTGATGGTTTACGTCGCATTGGTGCTTGGCATATTGTCGTTACTGGCGATTCCTGTGATCGCGTTTTTGCGTGTGACAATGGGCGTTGAGTTTTTGGGCGGGCAAGCGTCTACGATTGCGCTGCTTCTGTTCTTGAGTTCCTTTCAACTCTTTTTCTTATTTATTCTTGGGCAGTACCTAGCGCGGGTGTATGATGAGGCGCGAAACCGTCCGCTGTATGTGATCGCATCACGACGCGGTTTTGACGACGAGGTGCAACCCTTAGCGCAGCACGCCCGCCAACACCCGGAAACGGAATAAAATGATGACTGATAACGACAGCGATCTAAAGCAGCAAGTTGCTATCTACCAGCGAATCGTCGAGCAGTACGAACAGCTAGACGAGGAGATTGATAATTTGCTCATGGCACATGACGGCAGAAGCGACCGCATGTCCGCTGAGGATCACGCTCGTTATCGCAATCTAGCAAATCAGCGAGACGAACTGTACAACGAAATGCGGGCGCTGGAACAAAGTTTACTTTCAGATGACGAATAACGAATTGCTATCGAGAGAATCATGATTACGGGACCCTTGTTTGAAGAAATGCTGCACCCTCAGAAAATCGCGCCGAACATCCGGCAGAAGGCGATTGCAGCGCGGCAAAACGATCCGCTAGACCCGATCAACCTGTTTAACATTACATGGCGCGACGAACACGATCAGGTTTATCACATCGTATTGCCCAAAGAATTAACCGGCATTGATGCTGAAATTGTGGTGTTGTACGGACAGCAGTTTCCGTCGGGTAGCCACAAGGTCGGCGCGGCGTATTCGGTGCTGCTCGAAAAAGAACTGTTTGGCGAAGTTGATCCGGCAGCGCATACGCTCGTGTGGCCCTCAACAGGCAACTACGGGATCGGTGGCGCGTGGGTCGGTGGTCGCATGGGCTGCAAAAGCATCGTCGTGCTGCCAGAAGGCATGAGCCGCGAACGCTTTGAGCGTATTGCGACTTACGGCGCAACGGTCAATAAAACGGTTGGTTCTGAGAGCAACGTCAAAGAGATTTACGACGAGACTCACCGCTTGCGGCGTGACCCGAATATTCGCATTCTCAACCAGTTCGAGGTGATGGGGAACTATCGTTTTCACTATCACGTCACCGGAAACACGATTGTTGAACTCGCGGCAGAACTGGCAGCAAAGGGGATCGGACGCGGCAAGGTGAATGCGTTCGTGTCTGCGATGGGTAGCGCCGGGACAATCGCGGCGGGGGATCGCTTGAAGCAGGTGTGGAGCGATCACAAGATTGTCGGCTTAGAACCGATTCAGTGTCCCACGCTCTACAATAACGGTTACGGATCACACGATATTCAGGGCATTGGCGACAAGCATGTCACATGGATTCACAATGTCCTGAACATGGACGCCATCATGTGCATCGATGACATCGAATCCAAGAAGGGTTTGCAGCTTCTCGCAGAGGAAACCGGACGCGCCGCGCTCGTCAATCGCTACGGCATTGATCCGGCTTTAGTCGAAAAATTGGGGACTCTGTTCGGCATCAGCGGCATTTGCAACATTTTAGGCGCAATCAAGACCGCCAAGTTCTACGGCTATGGCAAAGGCGATATGATCGTCACGATTGCGACGGATGCGCTGGATCGCTATCACTCGGTCATGGCAGACATGGCGCAAACTTACGGCACGCTGGATGAAGCGGCGGCGGTGGGGCGGGTCGAAGGCGTGTTCCACGGGAT
The DNA here is from genome assembly GCA_038214955.1 of Aggregatilineales bacterium. Classification (GTDB taxonomy): domain Bacteria; phylum Chloroflexota; class Anaerolineae; order Aggregatilineales; family Phototrophicaceae; genus Flexifilum. Next base: position 3,144 of record JBBQRJ010000247.1, read on the forward strand.
TCGTACCGACTGGGTTCAGGCGGGGACGCCGGAAGCGCGTCAGCGTTGGCACAACCTGAAATACTATACGTGGGTCGAACAGCAGGGCAAGACGGTTGAAGAACTAGATGCACAGCGCGATCCGGCGTGGTGGGAAAACCATCAAGCGATGGTACAGGATATTGACTCTCGGTTGACCGCTTTGCGGGCGCAGGAAGAATTGTTTGCCTAGCCTATGTTCCCAGAAGATCGCGTACTCGTTGGTGTCATCAAGACCAAACGCGATCTAGCGTTCGCAAAGGACGCGCATTGGTATCGTATTCCTCAGGCAGAAATGCCGCGTGGGATTCAAGCCGACTACCTTGCCTTTTTCCTCAGCGGCAAAGTATCAGCCAACAAAGGCATTGCCTATTATGCGCCTGTACGGGGCTTGGAATTGGTTTACCGCAAAGATTTGATTCCTGATGCAACCCATGCCCGTGCCAATAACGTTTACTACAAGGTGGCGCTTGGTGATCTGGTGGAGAGGACGCCGCCGATCACCAACCCCACGCGCCGCGCCATCAGCTTTATCTATACCACATGGGATCGCTTCTTCTCCGCGCAAACCATTACCGACCTGTACAGCACCGATGACTTTTTCGTAGATCGCATCTACTACGCGCTTAAGGATCACGGGGTGAATCCGGTGCGGTTGTGGGCGGCGGAAAATAAGAGTGATCCTTTTGCGCCGGGACTGAAGATTCTGTGCGAGAATGGGGCGAGTGTGATCGCTTCAACGGGACAGGTGAGCGGTGCATACTTCATGGATTCGAGCGCGAACGACGATGAGATACTCAAGGCAATTTTTAACCAGATTGCCAGCAACGGCGGCGCGGTAACAATCATCATTCCGCCGGGAGAATAGTTTATGCTGATTACGAATGGACGAATCCTTACCCCCGATCAGATTTTAGACGATCACGCGCTTTACCTTGAAGGCGGCGTGATCAAGGCGATTGGGCGCACTGTCGATTTGCGTGAACGCTATCCCGATCAAACACCGCTTGATGTGCGTGGGCAGTTGATCATGCCGGGGAATATTTGCGCTCACACTCATTTTTACGGCGCATTTGCGCGTGGCATGTCAATTCCCGGCGATCCGCCGAAAGACTTCCCCGAAATCTTGACGCGCCTGTGGTGGAATCTTGATAAGGCGCTCGATAAGGACGCCGTGCGTTTGAGCGCGTTGGTTTGTCTCGTAGACGCGATCAAGCACGGGACGACCACGCTGTTTGATCACCATGCCAGCCCAAATTTCATTGAAGGCAGCTTGGATGTGATCGCGGACGCCGTAGAACAAGCAGGACTCCGCGCCGTGTTGTGCTACGAAGTGACGGATCGTGATGGGCGCGAGAAAGCGGAAGCGGGAATCGCGGAAAATGTGCGCTTTTTGATGGCGCAGCGCGAAATGGTCAAGGGGACGTTTGGTTTGCACGCCAGTTTGAGTTTGAGCGACGAAACCTTGCGCCTATGCCGCGACTCGAATCCAACCAAAGGGTTTCACATCCATGTCGCGGAACACGAAGCTGATGAGATTGACAGTCTAAAAAAGTATAGCAAGCGTGTCGCTCACCGGCTGAATAACCTAGGAATGCTCAACGCATGGACAATCGCTGCACACTGCATCCACATTGACGATTCCGAACGGGCAGTTTTGCGCGACAATGACGTATGGATCACACATCAGCCGCGCTCCAACATGAATAATGGGGTGGGCGCGATGGCATGGGATACCATGATCAACGAAGGCATGAAGGTATGCATCGGCAATGATGGATTCAGTAATGCCATGTGGGAAGACTGGAAAGCCGCCTATTTACTGCATAAAGTGGCACATCGTGATCCCCGCCAAGCGAACGGCGCAGCGATCTGGCAAGCGGCAACAGGCAATAACGCAGCGTTAACACAAATGTTTTTCCCTCAAGCGCCAATTGGACAGTTGATCGAAGGCGCGAGGGCGGATATGATTTTCGTGGATTATCACCCGTTCACCCCCCTAACCGTTGGGAACTTGCCTTGGCATATCCTATTCGGTTTTGAAAGTTCGATGGTGACGACCACGATTGTTGAGGGGCGTGTGTTGATGCGGGATCGGCAGTTGATCACGCTGGATGAACGGGCGATTGCAGAAGAAGCGCGGGCATTAGCCCCCGATGTATGGGAACGCTACGCGGCATACGCGAGGAGATAAAATGACGGATAATAGCCCGATTCTGCTGTGCATTGCCGTGTTAGGCGGCACAGGCAAAGAAGGTTCTGCTCTCGCAATGCGGTGGGCATTGAACGGGTACAAGGTGATCATTGGTTCGCGTGATGCAGAGAAGGCAAAGGCGCGTGCGGCTGAACTCAACGCGGAGCTTGGTGGCGATTACTTAGAAGGTATGGATAACGTTGCCGCTGCGACCATCGGTAACGTCATTGTGGTGAGCGTCCCTTACAGCGCCCACAAAGACACATTGCTCAGTGTCAAAGATAAGCTGGCGGGTAAGGTCGTCGTTGATGTGACGGTGCCGCTCATGCCGCCGAATATTCAAAAGGTGCATGTGCCAGAAGGTCACGCCGCCGCGCTAGAGGCGAAAGCCCTGCTCGGTGATGATGTGCGCCTCGTCTCTGCGTTTCAGCATGTCAGTTCTAGCAAACTCAAGAAGCTGAACGAGTCGGTGGATTGTGACGTGTTGGTGTGCGGCGACGACGATGATGCCAAAGCCGATGTGATGAAACTGGTTGAGGCGGCAGGGATGCGCGGGGTAGATGCGGGTTCGCTGGCGAACGCTGTTGCAGTCGAGGCGATGGGTGCTGTTCTGCTGTACATCAATAAGAAGTACGGCGTCAAGGGAACTGGCATTCGTATCACAGGCATCTAGCATTGACACAGCTTACGCTCGTTGCGCTGCGAGGGATTCCGCTGGTTCAGCAGGGGGATGATCTCGCACGCCTGATCCTCGATGCCCTCAACGCCAATGAGGTTGTGCTACAACCCGGCGATTCGCTGGTAGTGACTTCTAAAATCGTCTCCAAAGCCGAAGGGCGCATTGTTCACCTGCGCGATGTAACCCCGACGGAGCGGGCGCTTGAATTGGCGGCGCGGACGGGCAAAGACCCGCGTGTTATCGAACTGGTGCTGCAAGAAAGTCGCAGCGTCTCGCGGGTTGCGCCGCATGTGTTGGTAGTCGAACACCGACTCGGCTTTGTGTCTGCCAATGCAGGTATTGACCAATCTAACCTAGAAAATGGTGACGAAAAGGTATTACTTTTACCTATTGATCCCGACGAATCGGCGCGGATAATTCGTCAAAGTCTGTTTGAGTCAGTAGGTGTACAGGTGGGCGTGATCATCAGCGATTCGCATGGGCGACCTTTCCGGTTGGGAAATATCAACGTGGCGATTGGGGTAGCGGGAATGCCTGCGCTCGTTGATCTGCGCGGACAATCGGACTTGTTCGGGCGACCCCTGAAAATCAGCATTCAGGGCTACGCGGATATGGTCGCATCGGCGGCGGGGTTGCTCACTGGCGAAGGGGCAGAAGGTTTGCCCATTGTCCTCGTGCGCGGGTTGACCTATCCGCCCATCGACGGACGCGCAAGCGAGATCAACCGTCCGCCGGCACAGGATTTGTATCGGTGAGGGATTCTGCGGTGTTAGACGCCATCACGAGCCGCCGCTCGATCCGGCGCTATTTGCCCGAACCGATTCCCCAAGCGGTGATCGAAACGGTGCTGACTGCGGCGATATGGGCGGCATCCTCACATAATCGACAGCCTTGGCGTTTCTGTGTGATTCGGGATGCTGATCAAAAAGAACGGTTAGCGCGTGTAATGGGAGATCGCTTGCGTCGTGATTTGGAAGCCGACGGCGTGCTGGAATCCGTGATAGCAGCGGATACCGGACGCTCGTACAACCGTATCACGTCTGCGCC
>JBBQRJ010000248.1:0-7075 GCA_038214955.1 Aggregatilineales bacterium
ATACAGCGGACGCCCCGTTGGGCGTCCCTACACTGCCTCCGACTACCAGAAAAGCCTGTAAGCCTCCTAATGGAGGCTGTTTAGCCCCGTTCACGGGGCTTTCTTCCCATAGCCCGATCCTTTGAGGGTCGGGCGGCAGAAACAGGTGTCGCCCCTTCTCCGAAAATAGGAGAAGTGACTTAACTTTCTTCTCTTTCCTCGATCATCGCGCCAACCAGATACCCGACGACAATCAGCCCCAACAGCGGCACAATAGCTAGAATGCGATGATCCCCGCTGGTCGTCACAGAAACCAGATAGCTGGGTATCAGCGAGAGCAGCAGACCCAACGTAATTCCTTTGAAGCGCATAGGTAGAATGTCGAACAATTCAATCAGCAGTGGGCGATTCTGCTTCGCGCCACGCATGGCTGTATTTGATTTTGAGGTGTTTTTGTTGATGTGCTGCTGACGATTGTTGACTACTTTTTGTGTGGTCATGGTGCAACTTCCTAGCTCACTTATCCGACTCAATTCCTTATAACGTAAAAAGGTGAGCTTTGGAGTAGCTATAAAGTCAAACCATGACCACAGTCCTAGTCCTTATTTTCAGTTTTTCACATGGGTTGAGCCTTTAGCGAGTCCCCCGCCACGCAAAGCCCATGCTCGTCTCCGGTGTGGTGAGTTGATAGCGCCGCCCGTCTTGCAAGTCAATCACGGTGAGCGTCCCCATACGCTCGATCACGTTTTCGTAGCCCGCGATAAATCGCCCATCCGGTGAGATGCGCGGCGCAGTAAGTGAGGGGTCAAGCGCGAGGATCGGCGTTTGCCGTGCATTCGGCAGATCAAAATCCATAACTTGCAGGGTTTCCCCTTCCGCGACAACTGCCCGAATCACGTTGGGTAATACTTCGACTACTGCCCGCATGTTGATTGTGGAGTTGAACGGAATCCACTGGGGCGGAATTGCGCCCATCGCCATCGGGTCGAACACGTAGAAGCCTTCTGCCACGCCCGAAATCGCGGCAGTATCGGCATAGGTGAACGCCCGCCCATCCGATAACCAGCGCGAACGCGCCGCCCGCGTATCCTCTGCTGCTGTCGGCACAGGTGCTTCAACCAGCACGTCCGCTTCGAGATCAAACACGCCCGTCCACACCCGATCCCCGCGATAAATATCCAGCATCAACTTTGTTCCGTCGGGTGAAAACTGCGGACGACGATAGATCATCTCAGCGTTGTTGACGATCACGAGCGAGGGTTCTTCGCTGCCATTAATGGGCGTGGTGAATACGCCGCGTTCTTCATCGGCAAATGCGATCAACGTGCCGTCGGGGTTAAACGTGAGGCTGGTGGGCGCAAAGCTGGTGATCTCTGCGAGATAGTAGGGCGCGGCGCGGCTAAACGGTTGAATCCACAATTCGCCCGTCACGACATACGCTACCGATCCATCGTTAGAGGCAACCGCGTATTCGTTCACATCATCGAGCGACCCCGTGAATTGTCCGGGCGGCGCACCGTTGGCGGGCATTCGCCAGACCTGCATTGTCCCGTTGAAATCTGGTGAAATGAAATAGCTGTCAGCGGACAAAACGAGCGCCGTCACGGTGCTGGCGGGCTGCGGAGTCGCGCTCATCACGGGGATTTCAGTGGGGGGTATGGCGGTAGGCTGCGACTCGACAGGCAGCGGAGTCGGCACAATGATCACCTCTGGGGCGCGGCGTCCCCATGCGTAAGCCACAGCGCCTTCAATGGGCAGCGGAAAACCGAGTCCGGTGATCGGGTCGTAGAGCGCGATCACGCCGCCCTGAAAGGCGATCAACAGCGAACCGTCGGGAGTCCAGCGCAAGCCCGACAGTGAAACGGGGATTTGTCCCATTTGCTCAAGCTGAGTCGCGCCGCGTCGCAAACGCATCAACAAGCCGTAACCGTCGGGAATATTCGGGTCACGCGAGAAAAACACGAGCGCGTCCTCTTTAGTGAGGTAGGGCAAGCGGTATTGAATCGTGTCATCTAGCAGGATGCTTTGTGCGTTCGCTGCCGCGAGATTCATCACACGCAAACTACCCGACGCCGGAGCGAATACCAGTTCTGCATCGCTGACCCATGTCGTGCCAATGCTGGAGGGGATCGCGCTCGTTAAGACCAGCGTATTTCCCTCACGGCGATAAATCCAGTACACGTTTTGCTCGGCTTGCGCGGCGAGATACGTCCCTCCCGGCGACCAACTCAAACTGAGCATGGGGCTTTCCACAAGGTCGATGAAACTGCCGCTCCCCTGAAAATAGACTCGCGCTCCGGTGAGCGTGGTGTATGCCAGCGCATCCCCGTTAGGCGACCATGCAATCGTATCGCCCGCGCCGCGAAAATAGGGGAAGCCCGCGTTTGCGCCGTCTAGCTGAATCGGATCACCCAGCGGAATCGTATCCGTCGGGATGAGCGTCACGAATAGACCCTGTTCCGTGCGATAGGCAAGGCGTTCGCCCAACGAGTCCACGCCAAAGTCAATGATGTACGCGCCTTCCGGCGTGACCGTCCGCACACCCGACGCGCCGACACCGTACCGCTCGATGCTGCCATCGTTGAGCAGCACGAACAGGTCTGCCGGAAGGTTGAGCGCCTCTTGTGCCATCACCGGAACGCTCAACAGGAACATCGTCAACAACAAAATCAACCGACGGAACATAAAAATGCCTCATGATTACCAGTTAAAAGTTAAAAGTAGAAAGTTAAAAGTAGGAAAGGCAGTCTATCGGACGACATATATGCCATATGCCGTCCCTACACAACAATCGCCTCGTAGGGACGCGAACCATCGCATCCGTGTCCACAAAAATCGAGGCATCCCTTCTACTTTTAACTTTAGACTTTTAACTATCTTTTAGTATAGCGTGAACTCTAACGCGGTACTGATTGTCAACGTGCAAATGTGTGATACAATTATTTCAAATTGTATGAACAAGTGAGGGGTAGCGATGATACAGGGAATTTTGAATCAAGTACAACTAACATGGCGTCTCATGTTTGATCCGCGTGTGGCAATGTGGAAAAAAGCCATTGTGATCGTGCCGCTTATTTACGTCATATCACCGTTCGACTTTTTGCCCGACTTCATGCTCGGCATTGGTCAGCTTGACGACATCGGTTTGGTGCTTGCCGCGATGCGCTTCTTTGAATCGGTTGTGCCAGAAACCATCGTACAGGAACACCGCACAAACTTAAGTGGTGAAAAATCAAAATCGCAGCCCACAAACGGCTATCATCCTATCGAACGTGAACGCATGAACAGCTAAATACCCGTTGAATCACCGGGACGCCATTCACAGGTTCATTAACGGTTGGCGTTCCGCATTCGGTTGATTTTTATTCGGGGAAAATGTCTTTTACAGACAGCGTAAAACCGGGCAGCAGAGTCCCACCGTCCAGCGTGTCGTTGATTCCTAACGTGCGCGGCGCTTCATTCGGCACGAAAAGCTGGACAATCTGCTTGTCGGGGTCAACAACCCAGACGATCACCCCTGCACGTAGGTAATTGACCACTTTGGCGCGAGTCTCATTCTCATTGTCGGACGGTGAAAGCACTTCAACCGCTAAATCAGGCGGGAGTTGGATATAAGTTTCGCGGGGTGCATTGGGATATTTTGTTTTTAAGATGAACCCAACATTAGGGATATAGCGTTCACCCATGACTTTATATCCTCCATCGGTGACGGTGATCCACCCAATATTCTGAACATCATCTAAATATCGACGGAATCGACCTATGACGATGCCCGCCACAATGGAACAATAACTATTCGATACCATTTCAACGATTCTCCCCCCAATAAATTCTAAGTTTTTGTCGGCGTTTTCGGGGAGCAGCACGAACTGATCGAACTCCTCAACCGTCATTTTGCGTACTTGTGGCGTTGTGACCATAGAAATCCCTCATTCACTCTCATGTCATTATCGGTTGATTCGGGAAGATTGTCACGCGGACGACTCGCCGTTTGACGCTCAACCAGCGTAAAATAGGGGTATCCGTTCATCTGAATCCGGGAAAACCACCTATGACCACACAGCAGCCCCCTCGCAATGTCGAGTTCTGGGTGCTAATCGCCGCAGTTGTCGCTTCTAGCATGGCATTCATCGACGGCACGGCGCTCGATGTGACTGCCCCTGCTCTGCAACGTGACCTCGGCATTGATGCGACTCAACTGTTATGGATCATCAACTCGTATATGCTCACCCTGTCCGCGCTGATTCTCGTGGGCGGCTCGTTAGGCGATATTTTTGGGCGCAAGCGCGTTTTCATGATCGGGATCGTGCTGTTCACGCTGGCGTCGGTGATGTGCGGATTTGCCAACAGCCCTGACTTCTTGATTGCGATGCGTGCCATTCAGGGGATCGGCGGCGCGTTGATGACCCCCGGTTCGCTGGCGCTGCTGTCTGCCAGCGTTGCACCGGAGCGGCGTGGGACTGCCATCGGCACATGGTCAATGTTCGCCACGCTGACCACTCTCAGCGGACCCGTGCTAGGCGGTTGGCTGGCGAGTCTCGGCTTATGGCGACTGGTGTTCTTTATGAACGTGCCGCTGGCGGTGATCGCGCTGGCGGTGCTGGCGTTCCGCGTCCCCGAAAGCTACGGAGATCGCGCTAAGCGGCTGGATATACCCGGCGCGGTGCTGGCAACCGTCGGACTCGCGGCGCTGACGTTCGGCTTTCTGCAAGCGTCTGATCAAGGTTGGGGCAGCCCGCAGGTGTTGATCGGGATTGCCATCGGGGTGATCGCACTGGCGCTGTTCGTCTTTGTCGAAAACCGAAGCAGTCATCCGATGGTTCCGTTTAGCCTGTTCAAGTCACGAATGTTCACTGGAACGAATTTGCTCACGGTTTTTCTATACGCCGCGCTGCGCTTTGCGCCGTTCTTCTTCGTCCTCAACTTGCAGCAGGCGCAGGGCTACCCACCAGAGATCGCCGGATTCGCATTTTTGCCTTTCAGCATTTTGCTGACGATTCTGTCACGGATTGCAGGCGGTTGGAGTGACCGCGTAGGCGCTCGACTGCCGCTGATCATCGGTCCTGCGCTGACGGGAGTCGGGTTTTTCTTGCTGGCGCTCCCCGGTGTGACCAGCGGCGCGAATGACTACTGGGTAACCTACTTCCCCGGCATAATCGTGTTGGGCATCGGCATGGGGATCACCGTTGCACCGCTCACGACGGCTGTGATGACCTCTGCCCCATCGGATAGTTCCGGCACAGCGTCGGGGATCAACAATGCGGTGGCACGGACGGCGGGCGTATTAGGCTTGGCACTGGTGGGATCACTGGCGATTTTGCTATTCGGGAATTTGCTGGCGACGAATCTGCAAATAGGGGGCGTTCCACAAGAGGCGCTCAATACGATGGTGGCGAACGCGGGCAACTTCGGCGCGTTGACCATCCCCGAAGGGTTAGACCCCGCAACGACCAGCGCGGCTCAAGAGGCGATCCGGTGGTCATTCGTGAATACGTTTCGCACGGTGACGATTGCCGCCGCCGTCCTCGCATGGATCAGCGCGGGTATGGCAGTTATATTCATCGAACAGAAACGAAAAGAAATCTAACCACAGAGAACACTCATGCTGTCTCGTGATCAATCAAATGCCATACCTATGCGTTTGGCAATTTCTTGGGCTAATTTAGCATAGGTTTCATCGGCTTCTTGAACCACTTTAAAATGAGAGCCAATAACACCGTCGGCTGATCTTAACTCAAAAACAGGCTTTCGAGCTTCATGAGAAAGCGCCATCATGCTCTGATAATTTCGCACATGTCCAATTAAATTCGGATCAAAATCATTATCAGCATTCGAATGAGCTTCATCAAGTACGCTCTCAGAGTACGTCTTTGGAATTCGATCTACCCATCGCCGATGAGCCGTGACCAAACGATTTTGACGTTCACGATGCTGCAAAATGATGTACCCAATTGGTTTCATTTCCCCAATTGGGTAATCTCTATTTCTCGTGGGAAGCTGATCCAGACAAAGTTGCCATTCTCTACGCCATTTACTGAGATACTTCCCTAGGTTAGCAAGACCTTGGAGGGAAAATAGATCAGGCACTAAAGGAATGACTACATAATTTGAAGCGATCAAAGCTGACCGATTGATAGCTCCAAGATTAGGTCACTACATCGATGAACACAATGTCTGATTCATAGTTTTTGGCAGCGATATGGATCATTTTTGAAAAAGCTGCGGTTGAATTGATGCCGCGCAATCCTCTCCCTTTAGCGTCGTTCCAATCAATGGCTAATGTATCCTCAAATTGACTTAAGCGTAAATCACCTGGAAGGAGGGCGTAGTTAAGGGTACTAGAGATTAATTGTGGGGAAATTTCTCGTACAAGTCCTGTTCCTTCGATTACGGGTTGTACCGCATGATAGATCGTTTGGGCTGTTTGATCTTCTGCGTTCTCGTTTTCCCACAATCGGATCAAAGTTTCATCTTCAAGACATAGCGATGTCAAGTTTGCTTGTGGATCTAAATCGACAGCAAGTACCCGCTTGCCAAGTTTGGCAAACATGCGCGACAGATTATAGAGTGTCGATGTCTTACCCACACCGCCCTTGTTATTAAAAAACGTAACAATAGGTGCATTCATGCTTTTCTCACCGTCGCCAAAACGTAATTCTCGTGCATTCTCGGTACAAATTCCACCTCAGGATTGCCGTTTGCCTGAAGTTGTTTTCGTACTTTCGCAATGCCAGAGCCAAACCGTTCAACATAGCCGAGATACTTGAGTGCCGCCGCAAGTTCAGGATTACGGTAATCTGTTACGTGAGGTTGTCCAAAATTTTGATCAGTCACACTCCCGTAAGGACCACCCGGGTTATCAATCTCTATGCGATCATTAAACCATGTGATCCTTGTCGGCGCATTTGAACGTTCATAATCTCGGTGAACGAGCGCGTTAACAAGTAATTCTCTTAGTTCGACTTTGCACATGGGTGGCTGAAAAAAGGAAGGCAGGATAAGCTGTTTCAGACCTCTGAGAAAGGATAAAACGATGCTTAACCTGCCGTCAATAATGATAGACCTGCTGAACCCGTTTGCGCCATGTTTTTATGGG
>JBBQRJ010000249.1:0-7047 GCA_038214955.1 Aggregatilineales bacterium
AGGGCTTTGCAGGGCTTCGACCAAGCCGGCAGCCTGGACGGCGGCGACCAGGGTAGAGAAGCCTTCGTTGTTGACGGCGATATCGACGCTCCCTGAATTTGGGGAGGGGTCGGGGGGTGGGGTCTATCCGAATGGGTTGTCCATGTGCGCTATGCAAAACTGTCTGTAAATAATTCGCTTCGCTAGAAGTCAGCCCTATCGTCGGTTGTACGCCCGCTTTGCGTAGGATTCACAGTAAATTGGGCATGTTACAATCGCGGGTATGAGCAAAATGTTGCAGCACCCTACCTTTATTCGACTCAGCCTTGTGCTTTGGATGATCGTGATCACGGTGCTTCTCCTGCAATCGAGTGGTCGTCCTGTCGTTGGAGCGCCAGCACCTCCCGGTGCGCCCAGTCCTGAACGCGAACTACTGCTCATGAGCGGGCATATTGTCGCTTTTGGTGTGATGTTGATACTGCTCTGGGGGGCGCTGCGTCCCGCATCACACGCGCTGTTAGTCGCCCTGATCACCTGTTGGTTTTATAGTGGCGCGACGGAACTGTTGCAAAGGCTTGTGCCAGATCGCGGCGCATCGCTTGACGATTTCGCCGTCAACTGTCTCGTCAGCGGCATCGCTGCGCTGGTCATCTACTGGCGGTCTCGCTGGAAGGCGTCGTACTGAAAATTGTGACAATAAAAACGCCCCGACCATGTGCCGGGGCGTTTTCTTAACAGGTGATGTCCTCGCTACGAACCGCTGCTCGAGCTAGGGGATGCTTGATTTACCGACACATCGTCAATTTGCCAGAAGATCGAAGCGTCAAGCGTTGTTGCTTCCCACACGAAGCGAACCTGGATCGTGCCACCGCGATAGGCGGTCAGGTCGATGTCGATGACCTGCCAGTCGGCGCTCGTGGTGACGACAGCAACCGTTTCCCAGACACCACTGCTGCCCAGAATTTGAACCGCTGCTGATGCTCCGTCCACGGTTCCGCGTGAGGAGAACGCGAGATGCGGTGCTTGGGTCAGGCTGAGGTCGAGTGGCTGATTCCATGTCAGGGCTGCGCTCGGTGTGCTTGCATCAACACCCCAACCCAGCCCGCTCACTGCGGCATTCGCACTCAGTGTCCAGCCGTTCAAGCCTTCCCAATTGACCGCGCCACTATCGAATGACTCGGAAACAGGCGGCGCAACGGGGATGAGTGCCGGTGTCGGTTCCACTGTGGGAACGACGGGCGGCTCGAAGGGCGGCAGCGTTGGGAATGCTGTCGGCGTCTCAACAGGCACGCTTGGATCATCGACAGGCAGCGTTGGGAACGGTGTGACCGTCTCTTCTGGTATTGCCGTCGGTTCTACGGTTGGTGCGACATCGATCCCCTCAACAGGTAGTTCTACGTCGGGGAATGGAATGTCAAATGTAATACCGCGATAGGCACGCCATGAAGCGACAAGTGCAGTGCCAATCGGTTGACCAACCTGTTGTAACAGATAGACTCCACTGTTCCAATCGAGGTCGTTACGACGATAGAAATTGCCCGTCGCCGGATAGTACAGCCCGAAGCTGTCTGTTGAATCGTTGTTCCAATCGCCACCAACGACGAGGCTTGTACCGCCAGCGGGTGCGCCGATGGTCTGTGCCAACGGGAAACTACCTACACCTGACGAGGGCGTCACATTGCCCCACGTGATGAGGGTACCACGCCGTGCCGCAATGGAGTCGTAACCATCGTTGTTAAAGTCACCTGCTGTAAATTGGTATGCGTCGCTGCCCGTCAGCACAATGCCTAACCACTGTCCATACAATGTCCCTACAGTGGTCGTCAAGTCGCAGCGATAGTGCATCGGGAAACCCACATTGGGCGGCGAATAGCTGGTCTGCACCACGCCAAAGCAATCACTGGCTTGACCGACGAGGAAGCGACCAGAAACCGGATAAGCGCCGGGGAAATCGCCCAACCAGATACTCGACCAGCTTACAGCGCCGCCAATGCCATTGGTGAACCAGAACGCACCGCTCTTGTACAAGCCCGGTGTCCGCTGTCCGTCGCCATTCCAGTCACCCATGACCCAGCCTGTACCCAACACAGGCGCGTTCGATACAAAGGTATTGTAAGCACTTAGCGGCGGATTGGTTTGCAGCGTGTCAATGAGGCTCGTATAGCCAAACGAGGTATTGTAGAGTGCCAGCGTGTCACCCGTTGGAACGGCGCTTAGAGTCAGCGTAAGCGTAGCAGCCCCTGCCAGCGGTGTTCCACCGAATTTGGCGACCATAATGTAATAGGTGGTGCCATTTACAGCGTTCAAACCCACCCACGAACGAACGGTTGTCCCGCCGTCGTCATCACAGCCAACGGATGTCAGACTGCCCGGGGTGCCTGTATAGACTGACAACAGCGTGTCATAGCTAGACCCCTGTGTGGTGATGGTGATCGGCTGAGTCGCTGTCGCTACGTAGCGGAACCAAACTGTGTTCGCGCCGCCGTTGCAGCTACTCGGATCAGTTCCGGTCACTGTCGAGCCATTGGGGTTTTGAGTGGTGGAACTAGGCAGCGTCACAAGCGTCGCGTTGGCGATGAGATCATTCGCTGGTCCACCCAGTGCTTGCGCCGCTTGTACGGCACGGTTCGCGTTGACACGCCCCCACCCAGTACCGTTGTCAAACCCTGCCGTATTGATGTCATCGGCATTGTCTTTCAACAGTTGTTGAACCTGCACTGCCGTTAGGTTGGCATTGATTGACAGCATCAAACCGACAACACCCGACACAATCGGCGTTGCACCGGAAGTGCCATTGAAACTGGTATAGTAGGTGCCAGATGTGTAGCCGCCTGATCCCATAATATCGGTTGTGTACAGCCCAACACCGGGAGCGGAAACGTCATTCTCTGGTCCTGAATTCGGTCCCCACCAATCCTCGAAATAGTTGCAAGCATTGAAAGTAGGAGACTTTCGCTGGTCACAAAGATTGGACGCCGAAACAGTGATCACCTGTGTCAGATTACCGGGGTAAATAATCGGTTGGTTATTGGAATTACCCGCAGCGAAAACGACAACGCTGCCTAATCCGCCGCGTCCGCTCGACAATGCCGCGTTGACGGCATTGGTGATCGAAGTGGAAGTTGCCCCGCCGCCCCAACTGTTACTGATAATATGTGCGCCGTTTTGCCATGCGTAATTCAGACCATTGGCGATCTGGGCGTTGGTTGCAGCACCGGATGCATTGAAGATGCGGATCGGCATAATCCGACAATTCATGCAAGCACCTGAAATGCCCGCACTATTGTTTCCCGTCCCGGCGGCTAACCCGGCAGTCGATGTACCATGTCCCTCGGTTGCTCCGGGAACAGGGAAAATCCCACCCACGCCGCTGAATGCATCATAACCGGCAACCATCTTGCTTGTTCCGGTACCTAAATCAACGTGGGTAGAGTCGTAGGCATCATCGACGATGGCGATAATGATTGAACTGCTACCCGTTGTAATGTTCCACGCTTCAACAGCATCAATATCGGAATCGCTGGTACCGGCGGCAACACCGTTGACCGTCTGTCCGGTATTGTTCAGGGGCCACTGCTGCCCGAAGAAGGTGTCATTGGGCGTGAACGCCCGCTGAGGTCCGGGTTCTGGCGCAATATGATGCGAGAAATTCGGCTCTGCGTAAATAACTTGACCGCTTTCCTGATAGAAATTTGCTACGGTCATGGAATCTAAGGTGAAGATACCAGCCGAGGTCACAGTTTCGTTCACGCGCAGCAAGTAAGCATTGTCATTACTCAAGAGGCGGGAGAGCGTTTCGACGCCGTAACTGGTGTTAAACGCGGCGATTTGCTCAGAACTCCACGAGGGAGGGAACTGCGCGATGAACTCATCTGTGAGGACTGAAAAGCCTCCCGGCACATCAAATACCGGATTCGCCCACACAACCAACGACTTGTTTGCGCGAAGTTCATTGATCAAATCAACGTTACTTTGCTGAGTCATCGTCTGTGCTATCGTGATGATGGCGTAATCTGGATTGCTGTGATACATCACCGCATCAACTTCAGCCAATTGGCTAATCTGATCAACGGCGGCAGCTTGTCCTACCGAATCGGTTGAACGAAAACGGACAGCAATCATTTGTGGCTCAATTGCCAGTCGTGTTTGCTCCCCTAAATAGTAGTAATAGAAGTCACTAGGAGTGACTTGGTTAGAACCTAACCCCGCGACTGACGTGATGTTGACTGAGATCAACATCACCACAATAGCCAATAATAGAATTCGGACTGAAATTCTACCTTGTGTACGTCTTTGCACAGTGCATCCCCTTGACTAAATTTCGGTATGACTTTGTGATGCTAATTCTACACGTCGATTATTAACGACGTTTTTCAATCTTCATTTAATAACAATTTCTGAAAAAGCGAAAGGGGATTCTTACTTATTTACGAAACACGGAAGTAATAACTCACCTTACGCAATTTGCCCTCATCCTAAATCCTTCTCCCTCAGGGAGAAGGACTTTCCAACACACGAACGCTTTTTCACCCCTCGCCCTGAGGGAGAGAGGCAGGGGGTGAGGGCTGAAAACGATACTCGTGCGTAAGGTGAAGTAATAATGCACAAATCACGAGACCGTTTGTGCAATCTGCAAATATGACCGGAAAGATTTTGCTCAGAGGAATTGTGAATAAGCAGCGTGATTTCCTAGCTTGTGCGCGTGAAACTGTATGTTATCTGTCAACCTCCGCGACGCAGGAAAGAAAAAAAGCTGCGTTTTGGTGAACTCACCGACGATTCATCGGGTTTGGGGCGGGCAACCACAAAAGCAAAGTCTGGTTGCAAAACACCCTGTTGGATGAGCGTCTTTTCAAACAAGAAAATCATTTTGAGGACGGCTTGCTGATCGGGGTCATCCAGATCATAGGACGCCATTGTATGGGTTAGGAGCATGTGCAGAAGCGTGCCGCCATAGGGTTTGTATTCTAAAATCTCAAATACTTTTTTTAGTTCGGGCATGATGTCGGCTGATCGCACCGCCTCTGATGGATCCATGGCGATCATGTCTCTCACGGTGGGGCGGTCAATGCGCGTTAAAAACTGGTGTGACCAGTCACTAAAGGTATTCTTCTTGGGAATAACACTGAGCAACTGCGCTATCAGCTCTTGCTGTAAATCTGTCCACTGAAAGCGGGAAGGTCCAATGAACTCGTTAAACACGAAGACTCCGCCATCCTTGAGCGTCCGTTTGACCTGTGTGTAAACGTGTTCCAATTGCTCAATGTGGTGGAGCGACATTTTGGCAATGACGAAATCATATGTTTTAGCCGGGAACTCTGCTTTATTTACGTCAAGAATCTGGTAATGAATCCGATCCTGCAATCCTTCTGCCTTCGCTAAATCTTTTGCGAGGCGAATTGATTCTGGGCTGAGGTCATTTGCATCAATTTCGCGGGCAGCGTCTAAACTGATGAGGGCGCGTTCCAGATTACCGCCGCCACAACCGAGACTCAACGCACGGGCAACAGGTTTCACTTGTATATGACGCGCTAAAAAATGCTGGATGTAATACACGTTTGGATCCCCTGAAACCTGCGGTCTTATGTAATTTTGTTCGATGAACTCCCAATCCAGCCAACCCTTGAGCGTGTGGTTTTCGATGCGTTCAACGTTCTTATCCCAATGTTCTGACGACATCGTTCATGCCCCTAACAGTTCTATTTTCCTTAGCACAGTTGGAAACTTTAACCCTACTGTGTGCTTGCGCTTGGCGTTATGATTGAACACTTGCACTATTAACGGTGATTTGTAGACGAAACTAATGATGCAGACTTGCGTGGTAAACTTGACACGTTTGAATCCTAAAGTCAATGGCGGGGTCAGTCGTGTTGCTCGTCAAGTGAGCTTACTCCTTGTCCAATCCGCGCAATCCGAGCCGAACCTTCGCGTTATTTTTGCCGTTTCGGAATGTTTTGTGTCCGAACTTCAAAAATGGCTTGGAGTTCAAAGCCTGTCACCATGCATCATTGTTCCGTTCTCAGCGCGGACGCCTGTACAAGCATGGGTAGAGCAAACCAAACCTGATGTCGTGGTCAGCCCATTGTTTGGCATGGAACCGTTTCACCAACTGCCTGAAAGCATCCAACATATTGTACATATGCCCGACACATTGGCACTTGATCGCATGGATGAGTTTGCCCGCTTCGACCCTGAGCGCAAACTCGTCTATGAGCGTCTGCGAAAAGCAACGCATATTGTTACCATTTCCAATTATTCAGCCAACAGCTTGATCAAGCATCTGCAACTTTCTCCGACGGCTGTGAGTGTCATTCCGTTGGGGGCGAATGCATTCGGAGAGACTCCCGGTCAATTACCTAAGCGACTTGGACAGCGAACCTATGTGTTGTATCCAGCGAATTTATGGCAGCATAAGCGGCATGAACTCTTGTTTGAAATCATGCAGGTGATCTGGCGAACACGCCCTGAAATAACGCTCGTGCTTACGGGGGGACGTGATACCGGGTCTGGGATCAGCTTGGGTGATTTAACCCGTCGTTACCAGTGTCCGCCAGACCGGGTGATCGACCTAGGTTATGTCACGGATGCAACGTTAAAAGCCCTGTATCAGCACGCGGAAGCCATGCTGTTTGTGTCCGATTACGAAGGCTTTGGAATGCCTATTCTTGAAGCGATGGCGAACGCTTGCCCTGTCATCTGCGCCCCTGTGACTGCCATTGCCGAGACAGGCGGAGATGCCGCGCTCTACGTCGAGTCGGACGACCCCAATACATGGGCGCGGGCGTTTTTAGAACAGTTGCCGCTCCAACGTCATGGGCTTGTAGAACGGGGTCTTGCCCGATCAGCAGCGTACACGTGGGAAGAAACGCTTCAAGGGTGGAAGCGTGTTCTGGAACAGGTTGGCTTACGACTTTCTACGGGAAAACCCGCTGTCACTTATAAGGAAAGAAACACCCATTCATTCGCCCTCACGCCTAAAAGTTTGTGGCGCTTGCTGCGTTGCAACGAAACGCTGAGGTCTATTTTTCGAGCGGCTCTCAACATCAAGCGTCGGGGTGTCGCCTATGA
>JBBQRJ010000250.1:0-7044 GCA_038214955.1 Aggregatilineales bacterium
ATCACCTGTTTGTAATTGATCCAACCGACGCCATTGCGTACCCTGAGATGTCATCACCTTGACCTTGTGATTTGGCGTTCCAGTGATTTCTAATCCCATGTCTGTCTTGACTTTAAGAACGTCAGCAAAGCCATTGTTATAGGTGTTGCGAGAAGTACGTTGTCCTTCATCAGTCATAATCACACGATGATGTTCATGCCATCCCTGCTCAGAATGTTGAACTATTTCATCTAAACGGAGCAAGCCATCCTCTGTAAAAACGAGGGAATCAGGTGTTAAGCATCCTCCTTGTTCGATCAAGCCTGTAACAAAGCTATAAAGAGCGCCCCACGAAACAGACCCACTTGATCGCCCGTTAACGCCCTTCACATAAGCATGACGGGGGCGCAAACTCGACAGCGTAATCCCCACGCCGCCGCCGCGTGACATGATTTCTGTCATTTCGGACAGCGTTTTCAAAATCCCACTGCGCGAATCATGGGGGAGGTCAAGAACGTAGCAGTTGTAATAACTTAGGAGTTGATCCGTCCCCGCTGCCGCAAGAATACGTCCACCCGGCACAAACTTAAAATCGTCCAACAACCAGCGGAAACGTTCCGTCCATGTGCTTTGAAGTTCGGGCGTTTTCTCCGTCGCAGCAATCCCCGCCGCCACGCGATCCATCATCTGCGCGGGGTCGGTTTCTAGCGGCTTATCCACGTTTTCAAGATCGCGGGTGACAACTTCGCCATCCAGCAGTTCAATCGTGACCGTTGGCAAATCCAGCGCCTTCACCTTGCCAATTTCTCGCTGCCCCGTTTGCGCGTTCACCACGACAATCACCGTATCGCCAACCGCCAGCGTGGATCGCGTCATGTCTTTCTGTGCATAGCGATCTAGAAAGATTTTGTAGCCCAGTTCATGAAGCGCGTTGCGTTTCGCAGGTGTTTGAACCATCTCTAATCCCCATCCTTCGACTGTAATGCTATATGTAATAAAACAGTAGACATAAACGTCAAACCATGGGCGTAGCCGTAAATACATCAACCCATGCGTTGGCTTGATTTACAAGTTGTCTGCTTTAAGGATTTATCCCAAACCGCCTATGATAAAGCATATGCAGCGCCGTTTTCCCAATGTTGTTTGAGGTCTTGAAGTTGATCAATTTTATAATCGACTTAATGGTAATTTAGCACGAATGACCGATTCTTGTCCACTTGATTTTGGGGGTAGTTTGGTTAGAATGAGGTTTGAACTTGTAACACAGCTCTAACATTCTCGCGTATTTCACACAGGGTTTTCCCACGCATCCCAACTAACCAACATTACGAAGAGAGGAGCATTTCTTCTCCTCTCTTGGCGCGTGATTCTAACGTTTGGGCTTACGTAAAAATGCGGGAATCTCGATATTATCCTCGTCGTAAACGCGGGCGCTGAAATCCTGCTGCGGCTTCGCTGGCTGCGTCGGTGGCGTCGGTGGCTGTTCCTGCTGCGGCGGCTGTGATGTTTGCGGCGGCGGATTGACAGGCTGCTGCGGCTGCGGTTGGACGTTATACTGCTGATACTGCGGCGCTTGACGCTGCGGCTGTGGGCTGGATGTGGAACGATTGGACGATGATGAGGAAGAAGAGGTCGCTGCCGGACGGAAACTGGTTGATGGTGCATCAATCTTGCGCTGAACGCGGCTGTGTTCAAAACCCGTCGCAATGACCGTCACGCGCACTTCATCGCCCATGCTTTCGTCAAGCTGTGCGCCGAAAATCAAATTGACTTCGGGGTGTGCGCTCTCCTTGATGATCGCCGCCGCTTCGTTCACTTCAAACAGGCTCAAGTCAGTGCCGCCCGTGATGTTGAACAGAATACCGCGTGCGCCGTCAATCGTGACATCGAGCAAGGCGCTGCTGATCGCCGCTTCTGCCGCACGGCGGGCGCGATCATCGCCTTCAGCGCGACCCACCGCCATGAGCGCCGCCCCACCTTCGGACATAATCGTCCGCACATCGGCAAAGTCGAGGTTGATGAGTGCTGGCACGGTGATCAGTTCCGAAATCCCCTGAATACCTTGACGCAGAACATCATCTGCCAGCGAAAACGCCTGTTGAAGGCTGGCGCGTTTGTCGGCAATTTGCAATAAGCGATCATTCGGGATGACGATCAACGTATCGACCTGTCCCTTAAGCGCCTCAATGCCCGCCTCGGCGGATTGCTGACGTTTCGCCCCTTCAAACGTGAACGGACGGGTGACCACACCAATCGTCAACGCGCCCAGTTCTTTGGCGATCTGCGCGACGACGGGCGAAGCGCCTGTCCCCGTGCCGCCGCCCATGCCGCTGGCAATAAACACCATGTCTGCCCCGCGCAGCACTTCATATAATTCATCTGCGCTTTCTTCGGCGGCTTTGCGCCCAATTTCGGGGTTGCCACCTGCACCCAACCCACGAGTCAGCTTATCACCAATGCGTACTCGCGTTTTGGCTTTGGACAGCAAAAGTGCCTGATTATCGGTGTTAATCGAAATAAATTCGACGCCGCCCAAGCCTTCGATGACCATGCGGTTGATCGCGTTACCACCGCCGCCACCCACGCCGATGACCTTGATCTGTGCGAAATTTTCGCCCGGTGTAAGCATATCCATAAAAAGAACCTTTCCTACAATCGCACTATCACTATCGGTGGATGAATTATCCTTGATTGTATGCCGCTTCGTATAAATGGCAACTAATTTTCGCTATCTGGTAACAGCCGCTTGAAAAATCCGGTGAGTAAGCTGCCAATGCGGTTCGGTTGCAGCACACTCTCACGAGCCGGAGGTGTCACCGCCGAGTCCATTTGTAAGCCAAGTCGCAGTAAACCGATGCTGGTACTAAAGGCAGGGGATCGCAGCGCGTCCGCCATCCCGGTGATCTTCTCAGGCTTGGTAATTCTCACAGGCACATTCAAGACCTGTTGTGCCACCTCACGGATTCCCGGCAGCAGAGCGCAGCCCCCCGTTAGAACGACCCCTGCACGCAGCAAGCCGTCATAGCCAGACCGCTTGATCTCCGTCTGCACCATCTCGAACATTTCTGTGACGCGGGCTTCCACAACCATTGCTAAATCGCTGTGTTTGACTTCCATCGGCATCCCCTCACCGAAGGGCTGAACGGAGAATGTCTCATATTGGCTGACCGCTTTTTCCTGTGCGTTGCCGTGCTGCACTTTGACCGCTTCCGCCACATCAAACGGGACATGCATCCAATGCGTGATGTCATTGGTGATCATATCTCCGCCAACGGTGATCACCGACGAATGCCACACTGTCCCCTCAATGAAGATCGCCATATCGGTGGTGCCGCCGCCAATATCAACCAGCACGCAGCCCATTTCGCGTTCTTGCGCCGTCAGCACGAGATCGCCGGACGCCAGCGGATTCAGGATGAACCGATCCGGGTAAACATGCGCCCCTTGCATCGCCTGTTCGAGATTCGCTACGCTCGTGGTAGACGCCGTGATGATATGCACTTCCACTTCGAGGCGAAACCCGTGCATCCCAATCGGGCTGCGAACATGATCCCCACCATCAAGCGAATACGAACGCGGGATTACGTGAAGCACTTCGCGGTTATGCGGGATCGCAATCGTGCGGGCGTTTTCAATCGCCTTGTCGATGTCCTCGCTGCGAACGCCGCGACTGCCGATCAAACCCACCGCGCCGCGACTATTCAGCGACGCGATATGACTCCCCGCAAGGCTGACAAACGCCTGTCGAATATCATACCCGCTGCTTTTTTCGGCTTTATGCACCGACGCAGAAATGGCGGCGGTCAATTGACCAATGTCGTTGACCACGCCCTTTTTCATGCCGCGACTCGGTTCAATGCCCATCCCGACGATAAAAATATCGTCCGGGCGCACTTCCCCGACAATCGTGCAAACTTTCGTTGTTCCTACGTCGATTCCGACGACCAAATCACTCATAGTTACCGTTCCGACAGCACCGACACAAAAGGTCGATGCGTGTTGACTAAGTTGATCTCGTTGGGCAGTAATCCCTGTGCCGCGTTGTCTGCCACTATTGCATTGTAGATCAAAATCTTCTGTTGCATATCCAACCCGACGCCAAGCCACACTTCCCACCCACCGGGATCATTGTAGCCTAACCCTTTATCGGGGTGATAGCGAAACGCCGCAACTTCGGGCAGCAGATCGTGCAGTTGGATGGCGCTGGTCACAATCAGCGCGTCAACCGCTGCGCCGATATTCCCTTCAATCAGCGGATCAGCTTGGATTCGCAGCAATGTATTGCGGTCTTCCCGCTGACGCATCACGCGCCCCTGTAAGTCAATCCACGAGGCGACTCCGCCCTGTTCCCACACCAGCGCGGGTTGGCGTTCCTCAATGATGATCTGCACCATATTCGGCGGAAAACCTACCGTGACAGTTGCGTTCGCCACAGTGGGAGATTTCAACAGGTCGGCACGAACATCTGCCGGGTCAATCCAGAAAATATGCAGTCCGTTGACATTCAACAGTTCGTAGACCTCGTTGACGGTCATGGTGTCCAACCCGCCCACCGCAATCCCGCGCACGTAGAACGTATCTGACAGGAAGAACACCGCCAGCACACCCACCAGAATCAAAATCAATGCGCCGCTGAACAGACGCCACGAAACGAACATCTGTCCCCGCTTAGAAACTTGCGGGCGGTCAATGTTGCCGATGCCCTCACTGGAGTCACGCCAGATGGCGGGTTCGCGGGTTTGTTGACGGCGACGGAATCGGGAAGTCATTCTGATCTGTGTTACCTTGACCTACACTGCCTCACGATGATACCACCGTTTTGCATTTCTAGGGTCGAGGGGTGGGGTCAAAGCTGCTGTTGTATATAAACGACGCTCTTGTTTTCTCCCCCTCTCCTTTTTCGGAGAGGGGGTTGGGGGGGTGAGGTTAAATCTCTCCCAACACCTCTATTTCGGTCTCCAGCATGACTCCTGTCGCCTCATACACTCGCTTTTGCACATGCTGGATCAGCGCATAGTAGTCGCTTGCTGTCGCCTTCCCCGTATTGATGAAAAAATTTGCGTGAACAGGCGACACTTGCGCCCCACCCACCGCATAGCCTTTCAGTCCCAGTGACTCGATCAGCCGCCCCGCGTAATCCCCATGCGGATTCTTGAAGATGCTCCCCAAACTTGCGCCCGGTGGCTGAGTCCGCTTACGGTAGGCGATAAACTCATCAATTTTCGCGTTGATCTTGGCAGGTTCACCGCTTTGCAAATTCAAGGTTGCCATGAGGACGAGAAAGCGCCGATCCGCCCGATGTTTCAACAAGGAAGAGCGATAGTCAAACGCTAAATCCGCTTTCGTGAGGACTTGCACGCCCTTTTCCGCATCGCAGATTGTGGCGGTGTGCAGATTCGCCGCCATATCGCCGCCGTGCGCTCCCGCATTATTGACCACCGCGCCGCCCACCGTCCCCGGCACGCTTGCCGCCCACTCGAAACCCGCCAACCCGCGACTCGCGCATTTCCGCGCCAGAATCGTCAGCGAATAGCCTGACGTGACCACGACTTGAGACTCTTTAAACGCCGCTTCCGACACCTTGTTGATCACCACCAAGCCGCGAAAACCGTGATCCGACACCAGTACATTCGCGCCGCCGCCCAACACGCGCACAGGAATGTTTTGCTCCCACGCCGCCTGTACCACTTCGGAGAGTTCTCGCGCCGATTCGCGTGCTACATACACAAAATCCGCCGCGCCGCCTAACCGCGCCGCCGTGTACTTTGCCAACGGTTCATCTCGTAGCAATCGTTCAGGGTGAGTAAAATTTACAGTATCCATCGCTATGCATCACAAGCGATTTTGTGATCAAACTTTCTTTTCTTTGCGTCTTTGCGCCTTTGCGTCTTTGCGTTAAGCACTTTCTTTTCTTTCTTTTCTTTCTTGTTTTGCTTGCTTTTATCCCATCGCCTTTTTGAACAAATACTGTTCCCCGATTTTCGGCGCATCCCCCGCACTCATGATCACGATCACCGCTGGCGACTCGACCTGTGCCAGCAGCAATTCCGCCGCTGCATCGAGACTCGGCGTGTACACGGCATCCTTGTGACTCATCGCGCTCACCAACCGTTCCGCTGTGACCCCCTCAACCGCTTGTTCCCGCGCCGCATAGATTGGCGTCACCACCACATGATCTGCATCCGTGAACGCCGTTGTATAGGCATCCCATAATGCCTGTGTGCGGCTGTAAGTATGTGGTTGCCACACCGCCCATACGTGATGTCCGGGAAAGCGTCCCCGCGCCGCCTCTAACGTCGCACGGATCGCCGTCGGGTGATGCGCGTAATCATCGATCACCGTTACGTCATTCACTTCGCCGCGTAGATCAAACCGTCGTCCTGTTCCCGCGAACGATTCGAGCGCCCGCGCCGCGTCCTCGAACGGCACGCCGTAGATCATCACCGCACGAAGCGCCCCTAAAGCGTTCAGCACATTATGCCGACCCGGAATCGCTAATTCGACTTCCCCTAACGGCGTTTGACCCTCTTGCACCGCAAACCGATACCCCGACACCCCGCGCCGAATCTCAAGCGCCTTTAGCTGCGCCGCCGGCGAATTGATTCCGTAGTAGGTGTTCTCAATATCGTTGATCGTCTCGCCAAGTCGTAACGCGCCCGCGTCGTCTGCACAGGCGACCATCACGCCGTTGATCAACCCCGCGAAATGGCTGAATGACCTGAACAAATCGCCTTCGGTGGGGAAAAAATCAGGGTGATCCCACTCGACATTCGTCGCAACGGCGATATTCGGGCGCAAACCGTGAAACATATTGTCGTATTCGTCCGCTTCGATCACGAACGCGCTGCCCGTCCCAACGCCAGAGTTTTGTCCCGTCGTCGTGAGCGTTCCGCCGATGATATAACTTGGATCACGTCCTGTCTTGATCAAAATATGCGCGATCATAGCGGTTGTGGTCGTCTTGCCGTGCGTCCCCGCAACAGCGATCACCTGTTTGCCCATCATAATCGACGCAATGATGTCGCTGCGCTTATATACAGGAATTCCGACTTGCCGCGCCGCCGC
>JBBQRJ010000251.1:0-7036 GCA_038214955.1 Aggregatilineales bacterium
GATGATATTTACACCAACGAGGAGCGGCTCGGCGCTGACCGTCACCACGAAACATCGCAGGCGATGCATCAGGATACGACGGGCGTTACTGATGTAGACCGCAATGCGCGGATTTATACCCGCGTGGGTGGCAAGCAAGACACTAACCCCACTGACACGAGCAATCTGAACCGCTAAAAAGCCTCACCCCCTTCTCCATTTGGAGAGGGGGTTTCTTCCCCCAAGCACCCAATTTCTCGAATTGCGAAAATTGCCTCTTGCAGATGACGTAACGTCAGCCTGTATGCTTGCATCATCGTTCAAAACACGGGAGAAATCTCATGAGCAGCAAGCAAAAACAAGTTTTCGGAGATATGTCCGAAGAGCAGGAACAAGAATACGCCGATGAAGTCGCCCGCCGTTGGGATCCTAAGACGGTGAAGGAGTCGATGCGGCTGTGGAAAAGCTATTCGCCCGAAAAGAAGCAGGCGATCAAGGATGAGGGCAACGTCATCTATACTGATCTGATCGCGGCGATGGAGCATGGCGCGGAAAGTGCTGTCGTACAGGCGATCATTGCGCGGTGGCATCAGCATATCCGTTACTTCTACGAGCCGACGCTAGAAATTCTCGAAGGGTTGGGTCACGGGTACAACAACGATCCGGCGTTCAACGCCACGTTTACCGCGCTGCACCCCGACTTACCCGCGTTCCTCGAAGCGGCGATCACGCATTATGTCCAAGCAAGCAGTTAATGACACCTCACCCCCGACCCCCTCTCCGAAAAGTGAGAGGGGGAGATAACAAACGTCTTTCAAGCCCCTCTCCTAATTTTCGGAGAGGGATTTAGGGTGAGGTTTTTTTGGACGACTAGCACATCCTCTATCAACAAAAAACTATAAGACAGGCGCGTAAGGCGCACGCGGGATATACAGACCTGCGCCTTTGATGCCCTGCCAATCCCCATTTTCATCCACGAGGCAATAGCCACGCTGATAGACGATCACGGGGACGCCCTGCACTTCTGTACCCTCAAACAGGTTGTAATCGCAGCGCATGTGATGAGTTTTCGCGCTGATGGTGTGCGTCTTGAGGGGATCCCACACGACAATATCGGCGTCTGAACCTACAGCAATTGTGCCTTTGCGCGGGTACATACCGAAGATTCGCGCTGGATTGGTGCAGTTCAGTTCAACAAACCGCTGAGGAGTCAGTTTGCCTGTGTTGACCCCCGCGTGCCACAGCATCATCATGCGGTCTTCGATGGCGGGTAAGCCGTTCGGGATTTTAGCGAAATTGCCTTTGCCTAACTCTTTACCGGGACGGCGATAGGTCGGGTCTTGTGCCTCAAACGCTGCCCACTCCCCATTGTGCGCCGCTGACCATTCCTGCCAGGGACCCACGCCGCCTTCAAACCAGAAATCACAGTGATCGGTGCTAACGACTTGGAGCGATCCATCTTTGACCGCCTGCCACAATACCTTCTGATCGTGCGTCGTGCGAATGGGCGGCGAACAGATGTATTTCGCGCCCTGAAAATTCGGCTGCGCCATGTGATCTTCTACGGTGAGGAAGAAATACTGGATGCAGGTTTCGCCCATCACCGGATAGCCCAATGCTCGACCCCGCCGCAAAGCGTCTACCGCGCCTTCGTTGGTCATGTGGACGACGTACAACGGGCAACCCGTCAAACCAGACATCATCACGGCACGGTTGGTCGCTTCGGCTTCGACTTCTGCCGGACGCGACGCCGAGTGATAGACGGGATCGGTTTTGCCGTCCGCTAACAGTGATTCGGTGAGCTGCGCCACCACGTCCCCATTTTCGGCGTGAACCATCACGATCATGCCGCTGCGTTCAGCTTGCTGCATGGCGCGGAACAGAGTCGCGTCATCGACCTGAAACACGCCTTTATACGCCATGAACAGCTTGAGGCTGGTGATCCCTTCTTCGACCATCAGCGGAATTTCTTCCAGCACATCTTCGTTCAAGTCGCGGATCGCCATGTGGAATCCGTAGTCGATTTGCGCGAGTTTCGCTTTTTCGCGCCATTCAGCTAACCCGTCACGCAACGAACCGCCTTTAGGCTGAATCACAAAATCGATGTGTGCGGTTGTGCCGCCATACGCCGCCGCTTTATGACCTGTTTCAAAGTCGTCGTTGCTGTACGTGCCGCCAAACGAGAGATCAAGATGCGTATGCACATCAATCCCGCCGGGGAGCAGGTATTTGCCTGTGCAATCAATGACTGTGTGTCCTTGAGGGCTGAGATCAAGCCCGATCAATGTGACGATTTCACCTTCGACCAAGACATCGGCGCGGGTCATTTCGCCCGCCGTGATGATAGTGCCGGATTTGAATAGAGTACCCATGCGTACCTCCCGATTAAGTTAAAAGTTAAAAGTCAAAAGTTGAAAGTAAAAGACAACAGATCGCAAAACTTCCAACTCTCACTTTGTTTAAGATACTAACTCACCTTACGCGGGGTGTCAGTTTGACCCCCACCCCGCTCGCTGCGCTCGCCTCCCTCCCCGAATTCGAGGAGGGGAGCAAGCAGACTCCTGTTTGCGCCCTCCCCTGAATTCGGGGAGGGGTCGGGGGTGGGGTCAGAAATAACGATCTGCGTAAGGTGAGATACTAATCCTGCTTGTTATCTGACTTCACAGTTTTCCGGGCTTGACCCACAGATGTGGCAAGTCCACCCAAGATTTTGCTCACTTCGGATGATTGTCTCGCTAGTAAATTAAATTGTGACTGGTCAAGGTAGCCAACATCTAACGCGACATAGAGTTGAGAACGAACTTCACCACAAGAGGCTTTGGCAATGAGCAAGAATCGATGAAAATCTCCCTTATTGCCGCGCTCGAAGCCTTCAGCAATGTTCGACATGACCGAGACAGCCGCACGCTGAATTTGATTGCATAAGGCGCGATCTTGTGCGAATACACCCTGTTTTGTAACGGTGTAGATCATTCGCGTTAATTCTCATGCTTTTTGCCAAGCGATCAAATCCTCGAAGCGTTCCGCCTTTGCCATGCACTTTTAACCTTCTACTGGATAACCTTCAAAATCAGCTATTGGAAGAAAAACGATTTGCTATTTCTCTTTCACAGAGCCAATTCTGAAGGTCATTACTTTTAACTTTCGACTTTTAACTTTCAACTTCTTGCTGGAACTTCGGCAGCACATCGCGCCCGTATTCCTCAAGAATGCGTTCTTCTTCACCGCACATCAAGTAGATGTTGAACTGAGTCACGCCGACGCTTTGCAGTTCCTGCATTTTGGCGACTTGAGTATCTACGTCGCCCAACACGCCGAAGCTGTCCACAATTTCGTCGCTGATGAAGCCGAGATGGTCAGCATTAATGTCTGCGTGGTGATGGTAGTCGTAGCCCTTGCGTCCTTCGATGTAATCGGTCAGGCGCTTGGGGACAGAACCGCCTTCTTTACCGTACCGTTCCACCAGATCAGCCACGTGATTGCCAACCATCGCCGGAAACCAGCGCGTATTCTTTCGCGCCGTCGCCATATCACCGACCCACACGGGGGCGGCAGACATGACCTGAAATTTCGACATATCGCGTCCGGCAGCTTTGCCCGCGTCTAACGCTTGATCGGTGAACCACTTGACGAGGAACGGATCGGCAAGCTGAAGGATCAAACCGTCGGCGTGTTGCCCCGCCGCTGCGAGGGCTTTAGGTCCATAGGCGGCGTACCACACGGGCAGATCAAAGCCCGGAGTCGCCCAAGGAATTTGCACGGGGGCAGGATGCTCACCATACTGCACACTCTCGCCGCGCACCATCGCTTTGACAGCCGCGCTAAACTCGTTCAATGTTTCAATGGTCAGCGGTTTTTCGCCTAACACGCGCCGCGAACTATCGCCGCGCCCGGCGCCCATATCGATGCGCCCGCCGCTTTGAATGCCCAACGTCGCCCACAAACTCGCCGCCACTGACCAATCGCGCACGCCGGGGTTGGTGACACAGGTACCAAAGCGAATCTTTTCGGTGTGTTCGGCGCACATCGCCATCGTGACAAAGCATTCACGCCATAACACATGGGAATCAAAAAACCATGCCGTCGTGAATCCGGCTTGTTCTGCCATCTGGCAGAGTCTCACCGTGCGTTTGGGATCAATATCGCCTTTGAATGTAATTGCGAAATCCATGATGCAGCCTCCTCAATCAATCGGCACAAGATCAGTTAAAAGTTAAAAGTAGAAAGTTAAAAGTGGTCGGCTAACTGCCGCGATCTCACTTCCAAGTCTTTAACTCACCTTACGCAGATCGTTATTTTTGACCCCACCCCCGACCCCTCCCCGAATTCGAGGAGGGGAGCAAGCCGACTCCTGTTTGCGCCCTCCTCTGAATTCGGGGGAGGGAGGCGAGCGCAGCGAGCGGGGTGGGGGTCAATTTGACCCCCTGCGTAAGGTGAGTCTTTAACTTTCTACTTTCTACTCGTTGTTCAATGGTGTGACCGTTTCGTCCGGGGCGAACACGTCCAACACGCCGTTACCGATCACCGGGTAGCCGTTATCGCCCCACGACAGCGCCGCGTTCGACAGGTCAAGCACGAACAGACCGTTTGTGCCAACGCTCGGTATGACCGCGCCGCTTGCCGTGATGACCAGCGACATATCATCGGTGACGCCTAACGCCAACAGTTCGGGATGAGCATACGCGGCTGAGAAGAAGCGCCCCCAACGATTATCATCCATCACATTTGGTTCGATGATGGCGTTGATCAAGCCCAAACCTGCGCGGATTTCTGTATTGCCTTCGATGAATGATGCCTGAGTTGCTTCTTCGATCAGCAAATCGTCGTCGCTGTCATAAGGTGTGGGGGGATGTGCCGAATAGAACGCGCCTGCTGCTGCTGCCGCTGCATCATCCATGACGAGCGTTGCGCCGCCTTCCCACGCTGCGCGTAAGGGTTCAAGCTGTGCCACATCGATCAACGATTGATCGCCCGCATGGACGATCACCAGCGGATATGCGGACAGGTCGGGCAGGGTTTCGCCTTCGGCAAGCATGATGATTTCGGCGGGGGTATCGGCATAGGCTGCCACGACTGCTTCGGAGTTTGTGTACGCTGTGATGATCACTGCTGTCTGCATTTGTTCCAACTGCTCAATAATTTCTGAGACGTGTACAGGAAGATTGCTCATTAAGACGAGCGCACCCGCGCCTTCGGGAACGGCAAACGTCGATGACCAGTCGCGGTTGATCTCGCCCGTCGAATTGACCCATGAGGGTTGGCGCGTTGTGATGTCATAGCTGAAATCGCCGGGGGCGAGGACGTGAACCAGCACATTCCGCACGCTGAGAACACCATTGTCAAAGTTGGCAGTCTCCACCGCGCCGAGCGATTCCGCATCGAGGATCGCCGCGCCGTACAAGCCGAACATCCCACCGAACGTTTCATCATTTTGGAGCAGACCACCCGTCAGGCTGTCTACGCCGATGCCGATGTGCGGCACATCATCCTGCACAATAGCGTTGAGCAAGCGTGAGATTCGCGCCCGTTCCCAGAAATGCTGTTCCAGAATGACGCTCGTCGTGCCGAAATCCAGCCCACGACGAGCAACAGTGTCTTCGCCTACAGCGCCGTCTTCGCCGTTCCACACATCGACTGCCCCTTCAAGCAGCGCGTTTTCGGGTCCAAAGTCGTCGCCACCGTAGCCACCAATCATCGTGCGCGAGAGAATTGCCAAGCCCGCGCTGTTACCTCCCATCGGCACACCGCTTTCAAAGGCTTCACGCAGGGCATCTTCCAGCGGAGTCCCCGCCGTGATCTGCATGGCGTAGGTTTGATCGCCGCCCAAGAAGTAGACCGCTGCGAGGTCTTCCTCAAAGTAGTCGAGCGCGATTTCTGCCATTGCTGCTTCACGGTTGTAAAGCGGCGGCACGACGACTTCACAGTAGAGTTCATCTGTTTGGGCGCGACACTCATCCTCTAACTGACGGCGGCGATTCTCTGACGCCATCGTGTTATCGATCAAGTCTGCGCCTGTCAGCACGAGCGGATCATAGGTGAACGACATGGGCATCATGAGGATATACACGCGATCTGATTCCAAGGCTTCGGCGTGAAGAATCGCCTGTTCGACAAAACCGGGGAAGGTTTCGAGGTAGAAGCCGCCGATAGGGATGAGCGTCGTATCTCCATCTTCCTGAGCGGAAATGCCAATCGCAGTCAAAAGCATTAACATGAGACTGAATACAAAAATCTTTCGCATGAGTAACCTTTTTGAGTTGTGTATATTCAATGCGAACTAGTGTAACCTTGCGTTCACACTACTTGCAAACGAGAGCGACAGAATTCACATGGACATCAAGGATTTGCGTGCGTTGTATGATCAAGAACAGCGCATTGATATTGTGTACAGCGGCACGCGCCGCGAAGCAACTGACCGTGTTGTTCGCATCATCGAAGATGAGCGCGGCGCGGTGATCCATTCCCGGCTGAACGAGGCGAACGCGGACGAGACGATCCAGCAGGAGATCGCCTATTTCAAATCGCTTGGTATTGCGAACGAATTTGAATGGAAGCTGTTCAGTCACGACGAACCTGCTGACATGAAAGCACGCCTCATCAAACACGGGTTTGAGCCGTCCGAACCCGCCGACGCGATCATGGTGCTTGACCTGAGCGAACTACCGCCTAAGCTGGCGCAGCCTGTGACTCACGATATTCGCCGGATCACGGACGCCGCCGGGTTGGATGATCTGTACTCAGTGATCGAAACCGTATGGTCAGATGAGGATCATGGCGCGTCGAAGCGCCAAAAAGAAAAGCTGCTGCGCGAAGTGCCGGACGCGATCAGCATGTACACAGCTTATGTGGAGGGCAAGCCTGTCAGCGAAGGCTGGATCGACTTTCCGCCGACTCAGTTTGCGGGGCTGTGGGGCGGCGCAACGTTACCGGAGTATCGCAATCGCGGGTTGTACAGCGCCTTAGTAGCGATTCGGGCGCAAGAGGCTGTCCGGCACGGCTATCGCTTCCTGACGATTGACGCCAGCCCGATGAGTCGCGCTGTGCTGGAAAAACAGGG
>JBBQRJ010000252.1:0-7003 GCA_038214955.1 Aggregatilineales bacterium
AGTTCTCGATTAGGAAACCAATTTGCAGGCTGTCTATGAACTTCCCTCGAAACGTTTTCACCAAACCGCACCCCTGTTCGCCCGTGCATGGTTTGATGAAATGTACATGGAATCGGTTTTGTTGGGACGCCAACCCGGTCGCGTTTTTGTTGATGATCTTATAACGCCCACCAGCGCGGTGATGTTCCGCACGTATGAATACTATGTAGCGGGCGATCCCGTTCAATCGATGCGCCAGTTCTTGAAAGATGCGCCCGCCGAAGTGGGCGTGTTTCAGAACTTTTACGGTTGGGCGCCGGTGGGGAAAGCGTGGGAAAAAGTGCTGTTGGATGATTTTGACTCGCTTGGTTTTATTCCGCGACTCAACTTTATATGGAATCATGAGCCATTAACCAACTGGCGTGACGCCATGCCCGCTGGCGCGTTGATTTTGCCGCTCGATGCGGCGCTTGCCAAGCGAGTCGATGAGGCGATGCATGAAACCATCGGCTTGTTCTGGAGCGGGTATGATCGTTTTGAGCAAGGCGGTTACGGTTTCGTGCTGCTCAAAGACAATACGCTTGCCAGCGTCGCCTTTGCGGGATCAGTCGGGATGAAAGCCGTCAATATTGTTGTTGCCACCGACGATAAATTTCAGCGTCAGGGGTTGGCGAAACTGGTGTGCAGCGCCTTCATTGAGGATACGTTAGCACGCGGTCTGCTGCCCACATGGGACACCGACAGCGCCAACGGACGATCACGGGTGCTGGCAAAGCGACTCGGTTTTGTCGAGCGCGAACCGTTTGTCGAGATCGGGTCATATCCCCGCTTGCCGCTGGCGTTGTCAGAGGGTAAATGGGCGTCCGAGTCGCTTGAGGGCGGCGTCACGCGCTGGCATTTACGGTAGACATTACCCCACCCCCGACCCCACCCCGAATTCAGGGAGGGGAGAAAACATCACCCGGTTAGAGAGGAATTGCATTCATGCCGAAAACGTTACCCGAAAACGCAACGCCCGCGAGTCGTCGTTTGTACGATCTCGCGGTGCGCTTGGCGGAGTCCTGTCCGCCCGAACTGGCAAGCGAGATCGCGCTCGTCGGTTCGGCGGCGATGGGCTTGTCTGACGACAAATCCGACTTGGACATTAACTTCTGGTCAGAGACCCTTCCGCCCGAAGCGGATCGCGTCGCATGGTTGGAGTCGATGGGCGCGACAGATGTCAAAGTGGGCAGGAGGCGATCCGATTACTCTTATCCTTGTGCGGGTGTACTGGCTGGGATCGATGTGGGCTGTAGCTGGCAGACATTCAACACGCTCAATTTCTTTACAGAGTTGATTGCTCAAGGAAATTGGGTATTTGGCGAAGATATTCCACTTCAGATACTCACCGATGTCTATGTTCAAGCACTCCCCATCCGAACAACAGGTAAAGTAGAAGCTGCCCAAAAACGACTGGAACACTATCCGATCCGGTTAGGCGAAAAAACTATTTTACAGTCGGTGAACGGGTTGGATTTTCAGTTTAAGCAGATCGGTAAGTCTTTACGCTACAAAGACGAGCTGAGTTTAGTCATGCAGCTTAGTGTTATTACACGTCAAGTGATCGACTTGTTGTACCCAATCAATCGACGCTACAGTCCTCAAGCCAAGTGGAAATACCAATTGGCTGGCGATCTCCCGCTCAAGCCACCGAACCTGTACGAGCGCATCGGACTCGCGCTGCACGACCCCGACCTGCGTCAGCGCCCGATTCACCTTGCGCGGCTCATGCTCGACACGCTGGCACTCGTCCAGGACGAATACGATGTGTCCGCCGCCGTGAACACCATTCAGGCATTTCTAAGCGAAAACGAGTAAAAGAAAGAACAAGAGAAAAGACTCAACGCAAAGCCGCAAGGACGCAAAGGCGCAAAGTGAATTTCATCTTTCTTTCTTGGCGTCTTTGCGACTTCGCGCCTTTGCGTCAAGCACTTTCTTTGCTTTCTTTTCTCTGTGTTCTCCGTGTTCTCTGTGGTTAGGAGTCTTTCATGCTGGTATCGCTTAACGGTAAAGTTGTCATGGTGACGGGGTCTGCGCGGCGCGTGGGACGGGCGATTATGCTGGCGTTTGCCCGCGAAGGCGCAGACGTGATTATTCATCACAGTAGTTCAGATGCAAAAGCCGCTTCTGCCGCCGCCGAAGCCCGTGCGCTGGGCGTGGATGCGCTGATCGTCAAAGGCGATTACAGCGACCCCGCGCAGATTGATGCGAATTTCGAGCAGATCAAGGCACATTACGGACGGTTCGATGTGCTGGTCAACAGCGCCAGCATCCTTGAAAAAGCGGATTTCTTCGACATCACAGCGGAAAGTTGGCGGCGTGTGATCGACATCAACCTGAACGCGCCGTTTCTGGTCACACAAGCGGCGGCGAAACTGATGCGCGATACCAACACGACGGGCGCGATCATCAACATAGCTGATAACAGTGGCATCAACCCTATTGCGAGTCGGGCGCATCACAGCGTGAGCAAAGCGGGCTTAATCCACCTCACCCAAGTGACCGCGCTGGCGCTTGCACCGTATCATATTCGCGCAAACTGCATTGTGTTGGGTCCCGTGCTGCCCGAACCGGGACGCAGCGCCGAGTCATGGGCGAGCAGCGAAGCGAAACTACCGCTGAGACACGCGGGTGAACCCGACGACGCGGCACGGGCGGCAGTCTATTTAGCGACGAACGATTACATCACGGGGGCGGTGCTGAATGTGGATGGGGGCGAAGGGTTAGTGTGACCCCTCGCCCAAAATTGCTTTACTACTCACCTTATGCAGGGTGTCAGTTTGACCCCCACCCCGCTCGCTGCGCTCGCCTCCCTCCCCCGAATTCAGGGGGAGGGCGCAAACATGAGTGTGCTTGCTCCCCTCCTCGAATTCGGGGAGGGGTCGGGGGTGGGGTCAGAAATAACGATCTGCGTAAGGTGAGTTACTATCCGCCAAAGTCGGCGGAGTTATGCTCGTAAGCGCCGGGATCGCACAGAGATGATTCATTGCCATCCCCGTCGATGGGGCGATTCCTGCCGACCTGATCAACACCCACCGTATTGCCGTTCACGTCGGCACAGTCTGGCGATGCATCGATCCGCTATTACGGTCTAACGCGCCGCAGTTATCGCCAACGGCGCTCAGCGCATCTTCAATGATGGTGGGGCAAGTTTCAACATCGACCTGAGCCTGAAGTTGTTCGCAGTGAAATTCCCAACACCAGCACGGTGAAAATTGCTATAGGGAGCAAATAGCGAAGTTTGGACATAGGTCACTCACGGAATGTATGAATGCGAAAAGAAGCCCCACTGAGGGACAGCGTAGAGCATAACGCAATTCTAATAGTTTTGCCCTATGGACAATCGACACAATCATCAACGACGGGCGGTGATGCGGACGGCGTCACCTTGAGCCGCGTGATCACTTCATCTGCCAGCCCTAACAGCGCCACCGACGCGGGCGATGTAGGGTCAGACAGGGGAATCGGTGCGCCGCCGCGATTCTGACGGATCAAATGGGGATGAAACGGAATTGCCGCCAGCACGGGCGTATTCCCGTAAATCGCTTGATCAGCGACGGGTGCAGGGTACAGATCAATGCGTTCGCCGCAGTTCGGGCAAACAACGTGAGTCATGTTTTCGACCACGCCGAGAATAGACGTGCGTTTGCGCTTCATGACACTAATCAAGCTCCCGTTATCCAGATGCGAGAGGTTTTCGCGCAAGGCGACCAACAGCGCCGCATCAACCAAGCCTTGATCCAACAGGGTATTGAGGGGTTCGCCTGTCCCCGGCGGCATGTCGATAATCAGCACGTCCGCGCCGCCCCAATCGACACGATGCAGCAGCATGGTGATCAAGTTGCCGATTTGCGACGGATCAGGCGTGATCGCCTGTGCTTCGCCCACCAGCAAGCCCAACGACATCACGCCAATGCCGTATCGCTCGAAGGCTGGAATGGGACTCATATCCAGCGCGTCGGGGCGGGCTTCCACCGCGAACATAGCGGCGGGGCTGCGCCCTTCGGTGAGCCGACTTCTTTGCTTGATGCCTAACAGCGCGGGAACGTTGGGCGCGTGCAGGTCAGCGTCAAAAATGCCGACCTTCAAACCGCGTGCGGTGAGCGCCGCCGCGAGGTTGACGCTCACCGTCGATTTGCCGACGCCGCCTTTCGCGCTGACGACCATCAAAACGTGTCGTGCGGTGATGCGTGCGCGAGGAAATGGATTCATCATGACTGTACCCTTTTCACGGGTTGAAAGAGCGATTTATCAAATTGGTCAATGCCGACGCGCTTGACTTCTTGCTCGACATGCGCGGCATCTGCTTTGAGCGCGGCAACATCCACACCGCGACAGTGATCGGGCAGCAGCGCCAGCCACCGCTGACCGCGCTGGATCATCTTCACACCGCCGCGCATGTTGCCCCGTGTGATCTGGAAGTAGCCGACACCGATTTGCAGAATGCCTTGATACAGGTTACGGATCGGGCGCGGTTCGTCACGCCAGAGCGTCTCGAATAGATCGTGCTGCTTATAGAACTCACCCGCGTTGAACAGCCGGATCGCTTCTTCGGCTTCCGGCGGGAGCAGTTCGGCGCACTCATCAGACATTATGTCTCCCCTCTGTGACCCCACCCCCTGCCCCTCCCCGAATTCAGGGAGGGGAGTCAACAGATTTGTCAGGTCTCCCCCTCTCGCTTTTCGGAGAGGGGGTTGGGGGGGTGAGGTTCATATATTCTCTATCGTTACATCTTCTAGTATCAACGCCTGATCGTGTTCGACGGGGATGATCCCGAAGCCGAATTGACCTTGCGGCGTGACGACTGCGTACTGATTATCAATCCACGCGACGAAACCGGTACGTCCACGCGGCGCGAATGGTGTTTCGTGAACGGTTTGCCCGTCAATCCCGAACGTCGCGCCATCCCTACGCCAATCCATCGTATAGGTGTGCCGCGCCGCGAGTAAGGCGGGATCGAGCAGTTTCTCGCTGATGTGCAAGCGGCGCTGAATCACATGCCAGAGTCTAGCGTAGAGCGGCGGGACTCGCATCATCAAAACGGCGGGCAGGGCGAACGGTGCAAGCATCAGCGCCGAAGGTCGGGTCGCGTCCATCGTCGCGGCTTTCCAGCCTGATCCCGCCACACCGTGCGCTAACTGCATGTTGTTGGGGGGCGACCCGAAAAAGTACCAGATCGCACGGGGGAGGCTTGGCATTCGCTTGAGGTCAGGCGAAAACGGGTGATTCCAGAAGCCGAACCCCGCCGTACCCAACGGATCGCCCGTCGCCCATGCGGTCACCGTGAGTTTGAGCGGCGGCTGCCATCTAAAATTCAGGCGTTCGTAAGCATAGTCGGTGATCTGCGCGTTGCTGTAACCGGAATGCCCGCCCGCGACCCTCAAGATGAGATTTCCGTTAGACTCGCGTACTGTACCAGCACCGATTTGCGTCACGATCCACGCGGGATTGAGCGCCCCATTTAGCCACAAATTTTCGTACAAATGTTCCAATTCCTCGCTTAGACAATTTGCGCTATAATGAATTGTACATTGTAACGAAGCGAGGAAGTAAACATTGGAAATTACATGGTATGGGCATAGCTGTTTTCGTATAGCGGAGCGCGGCAAACCGATTGTCATCACTGACCCGTTTTCCGAAGCAATTGGCATTCCTTCCCCGAAAGTCAAAGGCGACATTGTATCGGTCAGTCACGATGTCCCCGGTCATAACTTTGTCGAAGCGGTCAAGGGGACTCCGCATGTTTTACGCGGGTCGGGCGAATATGAACTAGGCGGGGTGTTCATCATGGGCATTGCCATGCACAACACCAACTCGTCAGAACCACGCCAGAACATCAGCTACCTGTTCGACTACGATGGGCTGACCGTCCTGCATTTAGGCGATCTAGATCACGTTCCGGCACAGTCGGTCATTGAGGAAATTGGCGAGGTCAACGTACTGCTCCTCCCGGTGGGTGGTGGCATGGGGTTGAAAGCTACCCAAGCCGCCGAAGTCGTCGCGTTGATCGAGCCGTTCTACGTCGTGCCGATGCACTACGAAATCCCCGGCTTGGTGTTTGAGCTAGAACCGCTCGACAAATTCCTGAAAGCGATGGGCGTGAGTAAGGTTCAAGAGTCTGACCTGCTCAAAGTGTCTGCTTCGGATATGCCAGAACAGCCGCAAGTGGTGGTATTGTCAGCGCAAGTTTAGGACGGAGGCGTATTGTGAGTGTGAAACTGCTCATGAATTGGGACATCAAACCGGGTCGTGATCAGGAGTATTTTGAGTTCGTCGTGCGCGAATGGGTTCCGGGCATTCAAAAACTGGGCTTGCAGCCGACGGGCGCTTGGTACACTGTCTACAGCCGCAGCAAAGAACAATCGCAAATGCTCACTGAGGGCATTGCCAAAGACATCGATACGATGCGCGTCATTTTAGGCAGCGAAGACTGGTCAAGTTTACAGGTCAAACTGCAAGAATACGTCCATAACTACCGGCAGAAGATCGTCCATGTGACGGGCGGTTTTCAGTTGTAGGACATCAAATCTATCTCACCCCTCACCTAGGGCAAAGGCATCAAAATTTCTGGGAGTTCATCAAGGGTCAAGAATGCTCGTAGGGGAGGGGCAATGTCCCCTCCCGCCATAAAAAGCACGGGCGACCACATGGGGTCGCCCCTACATGCCCGCTCTGACCCCAATACAAACATCTGCTGTATTTGTAACTACTACGCCAATGTCAGATTACAAATTGAGAGGGATTGTGGGAAAATAAGACGAATGACAACCTGCTGACCCGGACACAAGCAGCCCGCTGGGGACTGCCAATGGAAGCGCTTGCGGGATTACCCGGACGCTGGAGGATGTTTTGGCTGGAATACGGTCGAAGCGCCAGAACGCGGACCCGCGATACTCGTGCCTATGGATTAGTCTACCTGAGTGGGCTGTTGCGGATGGAAGCGAAGCGAAACATCGCCCAAATTGCGCGGAGTGGAACAGTGTCC
>JBBQRJ010000253.1:0-6996 GCA_038214955.1 Aggregatilineales bacterium
ATGGCGACGATCACGCGGGTCGCATGAGACTCCGAGTTGGGCAGCGTAGTACGCGCCACCGTAACAGGCTGTGTACTCGTTTCCTCCCCCAACACGCGCCGCACTTCCGTTGCAAACGCCAGTGTATCGATATAGCGTTCGTCGGGGTTGCGTGCGGTGACTTTCCATAAAATCGCGTTGATCTCGAAAGGTAGGTCGGGGCGGGCT
The DNA here is from genome assembly GCA_038214955.1 of Aggregatilineales bacterium. Taxonomy (GTDB): domain Bacteria; phylum Chloroflexota; class Anaerolineae; order Aggregatilineales; family Phototrophicaceae; genus Flexifilum. The sequence continues at coordinate 208 of JBBQRJ010000253.1, forward strand.
TTCTGCACAAGCGACAGCGGTTCAGCCGAAGCTGGCGAACCCGTCAGCATTTCGTAGAGGATGATCCCCAAGCCGTACATATCTGTTTGCGGGGTAGCGGCGTCCTCGCTGATCTGTTCGGGCGCGGCATAGGCGGCTGTGCCAAAACGCTCACCGCTCGACTCGTTTTTCAAGTCGCGGGCGATGTTGAAATCAGCGAGATAGGCATTGCCGTATTCATCCAGCAGAATATTTTCTGGCTTAATGTCGCGGTGGATAACCCCGCGTCCATGCGCCACACCTAACGCTGATGCGATCTGCCCGATGATGCGTGACGCTCTACCCGCGTTCAGCGTATGCTGACTCAGCATCACGCCGCGCAAATTGCCGCCGCGCATGTAACGCATGACCAGATATGCGCCGCCGGGGTCACGCCAATAGTCGTACAGCGGCACGATGTGCAAATGTTCCAGACGGGCGATCATCTGGGCTTCGACTTCAAAGCGGCGAATAAAATCCGGTTGACCGGCATACCCGGCAAGGATGACCTTGATCGCTACCTCGCGCTGCAAGTCGGGTTGGTAGGCGCGATAGACCGCGCCGAACCCGCCAATGCCGATTTGTTCCGCCATGTCGTAGCCGAGGATGCCGCCACTCATGAACGGATCACCACCAGCGTAATCGCGCTGAATGTTATGAAGTAAAACGCATTCAACAGGCGATCCATATACATCACCTGTCCCAATTCCTGCTCATTAGGCGAGACATCGCGCAGGAATTTCAACACCAGCCGCAGCAGTTCGGGCTGGATGCACAGGCGCAGTGCTTCGCGTTCCAACAAAATCTTTTCTTCCATCGCCCCTTCGGACACCCACGTTAACAGTTCATCTAGTTCGCGCATGTGCTGAATATCCTCAGCGTGGGCAGTACGCCAACCAGAGATTTCAGTTTCGGCAAAGCGAATCGCTTCACACCCACCGCCGAGAAACGCAATCACACGTCCATTTTCGCTGGCAAGCTGCTGCACAATCAGCGGCTTTTCACACGCTTGAATGCTGTCTGCGACGGTTTGCAAAATGGATAACGCTGACAAATAAGGAGCGACACGACGGCTTAAATAGTCCGCGGTAAGCTGAATAGGCGCGTTGTCGTCATCCAACAGCACATGGATCACGATTTCTCTCTTTCAATTCACATTAAGATGCTGATCTGATTATAGCATCAGAATCGGGAAGGCAAAATTTCGTGTTATCATCCCGTGAGATTCCCCGTTAAGGAATCCCCTCGTCCGACGTGATTCTGGAACGCCTAATGCCTGATCTTCATGTGGGTATTCTCGCCGCCGACTTGACCGATAAGGCGGGATGGTCACAATACAGCCTCAGCATGATTCAGGCGCTGCACCGTGCAGGAACACGCCTCACTGTGATCACAGCCCGCAACAGCCCCCCTATGGATGGAATCGACGTGCTGCCTATCCTGCCCACCGTCGATCCGCTAGATCGCGGGATGCTGGCACGCATGGCGGCGATCTATCCGCAAGCCCGCGCCGCTTTGCAATCGTGCGCTGTGATTCATACGTTCATCGAACCGTATGCCCCACTTGCCGCGCTAGTCGCCGGAAAGCGCCCGCTGTTGATCACCGGACACGGCAGTTATGTTCGCGCCGCGCAAGCTCGCCCCGCGCCGATTCGGGCGCTTTATGAATGGGCGTTTCGGCGTGCGCTGGTCGTGTGTGTCAGCCGCTACACCGCCCAAATCATCGCACACACGATTCCCCGCGTGCGTAGCAGCGTCATCAATAACGGCGTCAACTTTGAACACTTTGGCGCGATTCAGCACATCGGCGGAACAGTCCCCACCGTATTGAGCGTGGGCGCGGTTAAAGAACGCAAAGGTACGCTGCAATTAGCGCGGGCAATCGCCATTGTGCGCGACTCGATCCCGAACGTGCAGTGTCATATCGTCGGGACGTTGGACGCAGAACCGGAAACCGTCCAGCGTGTGCGCGAGACGATCAACGAACTGAATTTAGGCGATCAGGTGCATTTACTCGGCAGAGTCCCCGACGCGGAATTGATGCGCCTGTATGCCGCCGCTGATGTTTTTGCGCTGCCATCGGTCAATGTCAATTGGAAATTCGAGGGCTACGGCTTATCGCTCATAGAAGCCAGTGCCGCCAGACTGCCCGTGATCGGCTCACGGGATTGCGGCGCGGAAGATGCGATTCAGGACGGGATCACGGGGCTGCTTATCGCGCAAGGCGAATTGATGGAGTCACAATTGGCGGCGGCGATCATTCGACTGTTGCAAGATCGAGCGGGAGCGCGACGCATGGGGGAAGCAGGTCACGCATGGGCGCAAACTCAAACATGGGATCACGCCGCCGCTCACTTGATTGATGCCTATAGAAAAGAACTTGATCCGCTTTCGCGTCATCAACCTCACCCTAAATCCATCTCCGAAAATAGGAGAGGGACTTAAAATCTCCCCCTCTCGCTTTTCGGAGAGGGGGTCGGGGGGTGAGGTTGGCTTACGCGGGTTCTTCGGCGCGGGCGATAAAGTTGATCGTCAGCGTCACATCTTCCGACACATCAGCCACACCGGGAGCGTTGGGGATGGTCAGTTCGTACATGGCACGCTGAATCACCGTAGACGCCGAACCGCTGATCTCGGTTTCAGACACAGGCGTCACCCGCGCCGCAAACGTGATGCGGTTGGTGATGCCGCGCAGCGTGAAATCCCCTGTGATCTCGAAGGTGAACGCTTCGCCAATCGTGACGGTTTCGGGAAGCCCGCTCAACTCGGTATTTGCAAACTCTGCGAACTCAAATTCAGGTTGATCCGAGAGCAAAATAGCGCGACGAATGGCGCGATTACGCATATCTTCGGATGTCACGAGGGTTCGCACGTTGATACGAATCGTCCCGACCTCGGAGATAGATGAGTTTTCGTAATCCACGAGAATTTGCCCCGCTACATCCTCTGTTCGCCCAACCACGCTGGTTGGCGTGCCGAATAGAAGTTCGCTCAACGCGAACGTGACTTCCGATTCTTCGGGGACGATGTTAAACACGGTTTGGCTGCTTGCTTCTAGCGTCGGGGCGCTGATATTTTCGCTGGCGACCCCTGACTCACCGCCCAAAAATACATAGGCGCCGAGGGCGACTAAAGCCACGACCACAACGGCGGCGATAATCAAAATTCGAGTACGGTTCATTTAATGCGTTATCCTTCGTTATTTGTGCCTACATGAACGTTAGGATAGCGGCATTTCTGCGATTCCCGGCTTACTTTCATCACCTTCTCAGCGAAATATCGAGAAAGTGTTAACTTGATAGAGGATGCGGCACGCCTTGCCCCTACAACAACGTTTTCGGGAGGGAATGTTACCCACTCACCTTACGCAGATCGTTATTTCTGACCCCACCCCCGACCCCTCCCCGAATTCGAGGAGGGGAGGGGAGGGGAGCAAGCAGACTCCTGTTTGCGCCCTCCCCTGAATTCGGGGGAGGGAGGCGAGCGTAGCGAGTGGGGTGGGGGTCAAACTGATACCCTGCGTAAGGTGAGTTACCCATACAACGGTTCAACGTTGTACTGACACCTTTCCAGACACGACAGTTCGCGCACAAAACATCACCCCCCAATAAGCAGGGATAGGACAGGAGTCCGCATCGTTTTGCCGATAAAGTCCGTATAGTTGATATAAGCGTAAGTAACCTCAGTTTTGGATAGCTTTAATTCACCCTTAAAACGTCTCTGAACAGTGTAACTTTCAAACTCGTTCTGAAACGTTCTGCTCCCCCTCTCCTGCTTTTGGGAGAGGGGGTTGGGGGGTGCTGACAGGGGTAGGTATTTAATGATTCCCTCAATGCTACGCATAAGGGGGTCATTGTGCGTGAACAAGGGTGTAGGGACGAGGCATGCCTCGTCCTGTTGGTTCGCCGTGAAAATAAGAGGACGAGACATGTCTCGTCCCTACAATGAAAACCCTACCCCTGATAGGTTGGGGGGTGAGGCTAAAGCGAATTAACAAGACCTATCCGAAACTCAGGTTAAGTAATCTCTGTAGGGGCTAGGTGTGCCTCGTCCTTCGTAAAATGGGTTGATGAGGAAGTGATTATGACATTATCGCGGCGTAATTTTTTGAAAATGACGGGCGCGGCAGCCCTCGCGGTGGGGGTTAGTCCGCACACTGCCGCCCTGTGGGGAGCGCCCGCCCAACAAGAGGTTTTCACCGATCCGATGCGGCATTTACTCAACCGCCTTTCGTATGGGTTACGCCCCGAAGACCTTCAACGTGCATCTGAAATGGGTTACGAAGCCTACCTAGATGAACAATTGAACCCCGCCAGTATTGATGACAGCGACCTAGAACTACGCCTATCGCATTATCCGATCCTCAACATGGATCGGCGCACGGCGTACAGCGTGAGCAATCATTATTCACGGGCATACCTCGCGTTGATCGACGGCATGGTCATTCGTGCTTCTTTCAGCAAACGCCAGTTCTACGAGCGCATGACCGAATTCTGGACGGATCATTTCAACATCGCGGAAAACGGCGATTACAACGTCGATTTGATCATCCTGCACCGCGATGTTATCCGGCGCAATGCCTTTGGCAGTTTCCGAAATATGCTTATCGGCACGGCACGCAACCCCGCCATGCTCTACTATTTAGACAATTATCTCAATGTGGCGGAACACCCCAACGAGAATTACGCCCGCGAACTGCTGGAACTGCACACGCTTGGAGTCGATGGCGGCTACACCGAAGACGATGTAAAAGCCGTCGCCCGCGCCTTCACCGGATGGACAGTTCACGATGGCACAGAGGATGGTTTTATCTTCGATGCTGATGTTCATGACAGCGAAGAAAAGATCATTTTGGGGCATAAACTCCCCGCAGGGCGCGGCATTGAAGACGGTTTGCAGGTGTTGAGCATATTGGCGAATCACCCGTCAGCAGCGCGATTCATCGCCTATAAATTGTGCCGCCGTTTTGTCAGCGATTCGCCACCTGCCAGCTTGATCGAAAGTACCGCGCTGCAATTTATCGTCAATCAGGGTGAGATCGCGCCCGTCATGCGACACATTTTCACCTCAACCGAATTTCAAGAGTCGGCAGGTCAAAAGCTGCGCCGCCCGCTTGATTTCTTCATCGGGGCATTACGCGCCACCGGTACGGACGTTCCGTTCTGGCGCATGGAAGAACTAATGCATGACCTCGCACAGCCGCCGTATGGTTGGGAACCGCCGAATGGCTATCCCGATGTCAACGGCGCGTGGATGACCAGCGGCGGTTTGCTTGCCCGCTGGAATGTCGCTATGACGCTGACTCATGAAGCCTCTAGCGAACCCTCCACCGATTTACGCGGGCAGTTATTCGAGCGCATTGGCACGCCCACAACGCCCGCTGAACTGGTTGATGCAGTAGCGATTCAAGTATTCGGCGTGGTTCTGCCAGAAGACGCCCGCGCTCCCTTTCTGGAGTACGTCACCAACGGGAATGACGAAATGCCGCTGGATGCACGGATGTTAGCGACCAAAGCGCCCACCCTGTTCGGTTTGATGCTGGCGTCCCCACTGTTTCAGTGGCGCTAGAGCCTCACCCGTCTCCATTTGGAGACGGGGTGAGGTCAATGAGTCAACGAGGTTTTACATGCAAACACGACGTGATTTTCTGAAAAACGTAGGCTTAATTGGCGTCAGCAAGGCGCTGTTTCCCGCATGGATGCCGCGCATGGCGTTTCGTCCCGTACAGCAAACCGCACGCGGCGATGTGCTGGTGGCGATCTTCTTACGCGGCGGAATCGACGGCTTAAGCGTGGTCGTGCCGTTTGGCGAAGGCGCAAACTATTATGACTCGCGTCCCTCGATTGCTGTCCCCGAACCGGGCAGCGGGTCGAATGCCGCCATTGATCTCGACGGCTATTTCGGCTTGCATCCACGTTTAGCGCCGCTTGAGGATATTTACCGTTCCGGTGAACTGCTGGTCGTGCAAGCCACCGGATCAACTGACCCAAGCCGCTCCCACTTCGACGCGATGCAGTTCATGGAATACGGCACACCCGGCGACAAAACAACCGGCACGGGTTGGATCGGGCGGCACTTGCAAACCACCGCGTGGCAAAACGAATCGCCGTTTCGGGCAGTCGGCATGGGCGCAATGGTTCCAAGTTCGCTGCGCGGCGCGATCCCCGCGTTGTCACTGCGATCTATTGCCGATTTCCATTTGCGCGGGCGTGAAGATGAACTGGTGCAAGCACAGCAAATGCTCTCGCGTCTGTACAGTATCGACGCACCAACGGGGGCGCTCGATTCACAAGCCCGCCTCGTGTTTGAAACGGTTGACCTGCTGCAAGCGATCAACGCGGGCGGCTACACCCCCTCTAACGGCGCGGTCTATCCCGCCGATGATGAAGGTTTCGGTTTGGGCTTACAGCAAATCGCACAGTTGATCAAAGCGAATATTGGCTTAGAAGTCGCGTGCGTCGATGTCGGCGGGTGGGACACGCACGAAAATCAAGGCACGACGGACGGTTATTTCAACGAACTGTTGAGCAAACTCGGCGCGGGCTTGGCGGCTTTCCGCGCTGATATGGGTGACCACATGCGCGATGTGACAGTCGTCACCATGAGCGAATTTGGTCGCCGCGTGGAAGAAAACGCCAGCGCCGGAACCGATCACGGTCACGGAAATTTCATGTTCGTGATGGGCGGCGGGGCGCGGGGCGGTCAGGTATTCACACAGGGATTCTCGCTTGCGCGGGAAACGCTCAACGATGGCGATCTCGAAATCACGAC
>JBBQRJ010000254.1:0-6979 GCA_038214955.1 Aggregatilineales bacterium
TTGGAGTTGATAATGCAAAAAGCTGAATTAATCACTCACCTTACGCAGGGTGTCAGTTTGACCCCCCACCCCGCTCGCCTCCCTCCCCCGAATTCAGGGGAGGGCGCAAACAGGAGTCTGCTTGCTCCCCTCCTCGAATTCGGGGAGGGGTCGGGGGTGGGGTCAGAAATAACGATCTGCGTAAGGTGAGTTACTTAAGTCTGTTTCCCTTGTTAGTACGTTGGCAGACTCGTGTCGATTTGCCGCGCCCACGCGAGGATACCGCCCTCAACGTTGACCAGCTTATCGGCATCGTAGCCGACCTGCACCAGCAGTTCGATCACGTCCGCCGAGCGTTTTCCCGAACGGCAGTGAACGATCACTTCACGGTCACGCGGAATTTGCGCCAGCACGGTTTGATCGGCGGTCTTGCGCCCCGACTTCACATCTTCCACCGCCAGTTGAATTTGCGGCTTCGGAATCTTGACCGTGTCGGGCATCACCGCGATTTCAAATTCTTCGGGGTTGCGTACATCCAGCACATACAGCGAGTCGCCGCTGTCGTACTTTTCTTTCAACTGCTGAACATTGATTGCTTGCATAGGTTTGTTCCCATTATTGCCGTTATGAGCGTGATTTCCGTTTGCACCGTTATTGCCGTTGATCATGACGGTGGCTGGCGCAGGAATATTATCATGCGCTGGCACGCCGCAGAACTGTTCATAATCGATCAATTCCACCTGTTCATGCGGAATGCTGCACACGGGGCAGTTGGGATTCTTGCGTACCTTGATGTTCGTGAAGGTCATATCCGACGCATCGTACAGCAGCATACGTCCGACCATTGACACGCCAATCCCCGTGATCAACTTGATCGCTTCCGTCGCTTGCATCGTGCCGATCACACCGGGCAGCACGCCGAGTACGCCCGCTTCGGCGCAGTTCGGGACGAGTCCCGGCGGCGGTGGTTCGGGGAACATGCAGCGATAGCAGGGACCTTCTTTAGCGTAAAACACGCTCAGTTGACCCTCAAAGCGCAGAATGCTTCCGTAGACGTTGGGTTTGCCCAGCTTGACGCACGCATCATTGACGAGATAGCGCGTCGGGAAATTATCCGTCCCGTCGATGATCACATCATACGGGGTGAGAATTTCGATTGCGTTATCGCTCGTCAGCGGGACGTTGTACTTGTCGATGATCAAGCCGGGGTTAAGGTCACGCAGTCGTAGTTCGGCGCTGTCCACTTTGGTCATGCCGATGCTGCTTTGCCCGTGAACGATCTGCCGCTGCAAGTTGGTTTCTTCAACCACATCATAATCGACCAAGCCGATTCGCCCGACGCCCGCCGCCGCCAGATACAGCGCCAGCGGACTGCCCAAGCCGCCCGTCCCAATAATCAGCACGCTCGACGCCTTAAGCCGTCGCTGACCGTCCATCCCAAATTCTGGCATAATCAGGTGACGCCCGTAGCGGTTGATCTCCGCATTCGACAAATCACCGAACTGATTTACAAGGGGTTCCATGTTTTACCTCTGACACGATTGATCGCGTCCATCTAAACCTATAGCTGTTGTAGGGACGCGCAACGGCGCGTCCGTTCTGCTCCCCTCTCCGCTCGGAGAGGGGTTGGGGGTGAGGCTCGTTTATGATCTCTGCAACTGCATTCTCAGCGTATTGAAATCTGCGACGCCATGATTGACCGCCCGCGTCGTTCCCTGTCCATCAATGACAAACGTCGTTGGCGCAGAGAACACGCCCCACCGATCCGCCGCGCTTGGGTTTTCAGTCGCATCTACTTTGACGATCTGCACACCCACTTCATTACGCAGACGTTCTAATGTGGGCGCTTGCTGTGTCCGACACGGGATGCACATGGGCGTCGTGAAGTAGACGATCACCGGGATTCCCGGCTTAATATCACACAGCAGGGGGTCGATGCACACCAGCGCATTGACGATTCCCTTTTGCCGTGCAATCCATAAGCGGTAGATCACGAACCCGACGATGAGCAAAACGGCGGCGATCAACAGGCGTTCGATCATGATTAGACTCCGCCTTGGATCGGCGCGTGGGTGAAACCGGGAATGCCCAAGCGGTTGAATTGATAGTACATCCAGCAGCCCGCGCAGAAATTCAGCCAGAAATTGAGGTTCGCCAGCACGATCACAATCCACACCAGCGCCCATCCCACCGTCGCCGCGTTGAGCAGAAGCGCCAGCGTACCAACCCCGTTGAAGATTGCGCCCACCAGCATCGCAAACCGATGTGGCTCAGGGTTGTCTTGAATGATGTTCGGTTTCACGAAACGCCGCGCCACATGCTTATAAAACAGGCGGTAGGGGGCGAACGTCACGTCAAACGCGCCCAACAACTGCGCGACACCGACAAACGCCACAAGGATCGGGCTGTTCAAGATAAAGGCGACGATCAAAATGAGGATCGTCAAGGCTTGCCCTGTTTTTAAGCCGCTCTGGTCTACTTGGCGCATGGTGATCCCTTTACTTTGCTTCAGCCGCCTGCGATGCTCGGAATGATACGTAAACTCGTATCGCTTTCGATTTCCGTGTCCAACCCGCTCATGAAGCGAATATCTTCTTCACCGATATACACATTGACGAAATTACGCAGTTGCTCACCATTAAACAGATGCTGTTTCAGTTCGGGAAACTGTGTCGTCAGATCACCAAGCGCCTGACCCACCGTTTCGCCGCTCACATTGACCTGTGCGTTGTTGCCTGTATACACCCGCAAAGGCGTCGGAATTTTGATGCTCGCCATGTTCTCTCCTCTAAAAGTGATGCAAGACCCGGACGGGAGTCGAACCCGCTTACGCGATTTTGCAGACCGCTGCCATTCCGAATGACTACCGGGTCATAAAATACCGTTAAAAGTTAGAAGTTAAAAGCGGAATTCTGCATTTCACTTTTGACTTTCAACTTTTATCTTTCAACTTATTCTTCAATCTGCTGCCAATTTTTCTTGCGTGTGGTTCCATTGTTCATCAAGATACCCGCCCACGATGCTCGTCATGGTTTCAACTTCCACCAGAAACGAGTCGTGACCGAACTCTGCCTGTACCGCGTGATGCCTCACGCCGCGCTGCGCCTCAATCAACGCTGTGACGAGTTCTTGCGATTGCGCCGCCGTATACAACCAGTCGCTCGAAAAGCTCACGACCAGAAAATGTGTATTCGGGTGGGTTCGGCGGAGCGACTCCGCCATAGACGCATAGCCTTCTTGAATATCGAAATAGTCAAGCGCCTTGGTGATGTACAAATAGGTGTTCGCGTCAAACCGCTGGACGAACTTCTCGCCTTGATGATGCAAGTAGCTTTCAACCGTGAATTCTGGTTGGAGAAAGGTATAGGGCAGTTGTTCGTGACCTTGCAGATCGCGCCCGAACTTGGAGTCCAGCGAATGCTCGCTCATATAGGTGATATGACCAACCATGCGTGCTACCGCGAGTCCCGCTTCTGGCGCTTGTTTGCCGTAGTAATCGCCTTTGTTCCAGCGCGGGTCAGCGTAGATCGCTTGCCGCCCGATCTCGTTGAAGGCGATATTTTGCGTAGATGATTTTGGCGTGCTGGCAAGGAACAAGCAGGTTGCCACGCGGTCAGGCGTGTCTACCGTCCATTGCAGGGCTTGCATCGCGCCCATGCTGCCGCCTGCCACAGAAAACAGGCGGTAAATGCCGAGTCGATCCATCAGCAAACGTTGTGCCGCGACCATATCCGCTACGGTCAACATGGGGAAGTGCAAAGCGTAAGGCTTGCCGTCCGGCGCAATAGACGAAGGACCCGTACTGCCCTGACATCCACCAATGACATTAGCGCATATGATGTAGAAGCGGTTGGTATCGAACATCTTACCGGGTCCAACCGCCTCATCCCACCAGCCCGGTTTCTCCTCCGGGTCATCGCTATAAACCCCTGCGACGTGGGCATCACCGGAGAGCGCATGGCAGATCAAAATAGCGTTCGTGGCATCTGCGTTGAGCGTTCCGTAAGTTTCATAGGCAAGCGTAAATCGCTCCAACGTTCGCCCGCTGCGTAACGCCAGCGGTTGATCGAAGTGTGCGATTTGCCGTTCTACTTTACCTACCGAACCCGCGTTCATATTCTGCAACCTATCTTTGTATAGGGGCGGGGCAATGTCCCCGCCCACCAACACTTTACTCCCCTCTCCGTTCGGAGAGGGGTCGGGGGTGAGGCTATCTTTACGTCGTCGCGTGAACCGTCACACCCTGCGAAATGCTCAACGCTTGTTCCAAATCCCACAGAATATCGTTGATGTCCTCGATACCCACCGCGAGACGCACGTAGTCCTGTGTGACTCCCGCCGAGAATTGTTCCTGTTCATCTAACTGGCTGTGAGTCGTCGTGGCGGGGTGAATCGCCAGCGAACGCGCATCACCAACGTTAGCGAGATGCGAGAAGACCTTCAAGTTGTCGATGAATGTGCGACCTGCCGACTTACCGCCCTTGATCCCGAAGCCGATGATCGCGCCAGCGCCCTTGGGCATGTACTTCTGCGCCCGTGCATAGCTCGGATGGTCAGGCAAGCCGGGGTAATTGACCCACGCAACCGCCGGGTGCTGTGAAAGATACTGCGCCACCGCAGCCGTGTTGCTGATATGCTTTTGCATACGCAGCGACAGCGTTTCCAAACCGATGATGTTCAGGAAGCTGTTGAACGGGGACTGACTGCCACCGAAGTCACGCAAGCCGACGATCCGCGCACGGGCGATGAATGCCGCCGCGCCCGCTACATCTGCAATGACCGCGCCATGATAAGCGGGTTCGGGCTTCACAATGCCGTCATGCCGCCCGCTTGCCTTCCAGTCAAAGTTGCCGCCATCAATGATCACGCCGCCGATGCTCAAGCCGTGACCGCCAATCCACTTGGTCGTAGAATGCACGCTGATGTTGATACCCCACTGGAACGGCGAGAACAGATAGGGCGTGCCGAACGTGTTATCCACCACAACAGGGACGCCGTGCGCCTTCGCCACTGCGACAATCGCCTCAAAGTCGGGGATTTCAAGTTTCGGGTTGCCAATCGTCTCAAGGTAAATCAACTTCGTCTTATCGTTGATCTTGCTCTCGATGCCGTCCACGTCCGCGTTATTGACAAAGTGCGTCGTGATTCCCAGTCGGCGCAAACTCTGCGAAAACAGCGTATACGTGCCGCCGTACAGCGCCGAGGTGCTGATAATCTCATCACCCGCGTTCGCCAGCGTCAACACTGTGAGCGTTTCGGCAAACTGACCGGACGCCGTCGTCAAGCCCGCGATCCCGCCTTCCAACGCCGCGATGCGTTCTTCAAACACCGCGTTCGTCGGGTTCATGATGCGTGTATAGATGTTTCCCGGTTCTGCCAGCGCGAACAGGTTTGCCGCGTGATCCGTATCGCGGAACTGATACGAGGTCGTCTGATAAATCGGGACAGCGCGTGCGCCCGTCGTCGGGTCAGGCACGTAGCCCGCATGTAAGGCGAGGGTATCAAAGCCTTGTTGGTGTCCGTTCGTGTTTGCCATTTGCTGAGTCTCCCCTAGGGACGCGCTTTTTCGCATCCATCAATTCATCGGTTGTAGGGACGCGCAACGGCGCGTCCGTTTCTATTGATTTTCTCGATTGCGGACGCCCCATTGGGCGTCCCTTCATTTTTGCTTCCTCCCCTCTCCGTTCGGAGAGGGGTTGGGGGTGAGGCTGTCTTTGCCTGCTCCCTCTCCTCTTTTTGGGAGAGGGGTTGGGGGTGAGGCTGTCTTTGCCTGCTTCCTCTCCTCTTTTTGGGAGAGGGGTTGGGAGTGAGGTTTCTTTCACTGTAAACCGTAAACTGTCTACTGTGAACTTCTCTTAAGGCTGTTCGCCCTTGCGAATGGGTGCGCCGATCAGGTTGCCCCATTCCGTCCACGATCCGTCGTAGTTACGCACGTTCTCGAATCCGAGAATGTACTTGAGCGCGAACCATGTATGCGACGAACGTTCACCGATGCGGCAGTAGGCGACAATCTCTGGCACATCACCCGTGATTCCCTTGTTCGCATACAGCTTGAGCAGTTCTTGTTTCGACTTGAACGAGCCATCTTCTGCGACGGCTTGCGCCCACGGGATGTTCGCCGCGCCGGGAATGTGACCGGGACGCTGTGCGGTTTCACTCATGCCGGGAGGGGCAATGATCTTGCCCGTGTATTCATCATTCGAGCGCACATCGACCAAGCCGAAATCCGACTTTTCCAACCGTGACTTCACATAATCGCGGTCAGCCCGCAGCTCATGATTGATCGTTGTGACCGCGTAATCTGTGGCGGGGTAATTTGAAGCATCCGTCGTGGTTTCGCGCCCTTCGGCAACCCATTTTTTACGTCCACCATCTAACAAACTGACATTGGTGTGACCGTAATACTGGAACAGCCAGAAGGCATACGCGGCGAACCAGTTGTTGTTATCGCCGTACAACACGACATGGGTTTCTGGCGTGACCGACGCTTGACTCAGCAGCCCGGCGAATTCTTCCGGTGAGGCAATGTCACGGGTTGTCTGGTTTTGCAACTGCGTCTGCCAGTTGAAAGCGACTGCGCCGGCAATATGACCCTGTTCGTACTGGGTCGTATCCACATCGACTTCGATTAACCGCACGCTGTCACGGTTGTCTGCAACCCACTGTGTTGTAACGAGTGCTTGAGCCATTTTTTGTTCTCCCCTAATTATTCTAATTTGCCGGATAATTCGAGTTCGTCCGCATCAAATTCTGTGCGATCAGGGCGCAAACGCCACGCCCGCATATCAACCGCCTGTCTATCTTGTACCTGTGTGATCAAATAAGAAAAATGGGGTAAAGCATGGTCACGATCATAAATCGAGGGGATAGCAGGTGAATCGGGGTGGCTGTGGTAGTACCCCACCAGCGACAGCCCGCGTTCATCGGCTTGGTCTTCCAGCCGCGCCCAATCGAGCGGGGTCATGGCGTAACGGTGATACTGTTCCGACTCCTCAAACAC
>JBBQRJ010000255.1:0-6950 GCA_038214955.1 Aggregatilineales bacterium
GGCGATACCGTGCAGATCATGGTTGTGCGAAATGGTGAGGAAGAACTGACTCTCCCCGTGAGGCTGACTGCGCGTCCTAGCACATCACCGTAAAGCCTACTCCACTCCTCCCGGAAAGATGCCTCACCCTAAATCCCTCTCCGAAACTAGGAGAGGGACTTGAAAGACGCTGCTTGTCTCCCCTCTCGCTTTTCGGTTGAGGACAGGATCGTTTTAATAAATGAGATGTGTTGAAATTGCCCGCCCGACCCTCAAAGGGTCAGGCTACGGGAAGAAAGCCCCGTGAACGGGGCTGAATAGCCCTCTTTAGAGGGCTTACAGGCTTTTAGGGTAGACGGAGGCTTTAGCCTCTGGTGGCAAAAACCAACCGTTTGTTAAATGCATCCTCCCCTCTCCTTTTTCGGAGAGGGGTCGGGGGTGAGGCGGCTTTTCGGGCTTGGGGGTGAGGTTGCTTTTACCCGATCTTCACCTGATGCGCGTGCCGCACAAAATCCTGACGGCACAGTTCATCAAATACCTCGGCGCGGATCGGCTCGTCTAGCGTGAGGACGGTCAGCGTATGCCCGCCGGGAGTCGCCCGTCCCGTGTGCCAACTGGCAATGTTGATCCCGTTGGTCGCCAACAGCGTCCCCAGCTTGCCGATCACGCCGGGTTGGTCAAAGCTCCCCATGAGAACCAGATGCCCTTCGGGGACGAAATTCATCCGGTAATCGTTGATCTGTACGATGTGCGGTTCACGCCTATCCAGCAGAGTCCCCGCAATGTAAATCTGTTCGCCGTCCTCTAACGTGACCATGCACGACACCAGCGCCGCATATTCAGACGCCTTCAAGCCTTTCGCCTGTGTCACCTGAATCCCGCGTTCGTTCGCCAGCACCGGCGCGTTGATGTAGTTCACGTTGTCGCCGTGAATGGGCGTCAGCAAGCCTTTGATCAACGCGACAGTCAGCGGTTTGACCAACCCTACTGTATCTTCCCCGCGATACTCCACCGCCATACGCCGAACGGGAAACCGTGACAGCGTGTGCAGAAACGTCCCGATATATTCTGCCAAGCGCAAATACGGACGCACCGCCTCAAAATCGAGTCCCGGCATAAACGGCATGTTGACGACGTTGCGATAATCCTCACCATTCAGCGCGTCAATCACCTGAGTCACAATCTGGATGGATAGGTCTTGCGCCGCTTCCACCGTGTTATCGCCAATGTGCGGCGTGTGGATCACACTGTCTAAGCCGATCAAGGGGCTGTTGTACGGCGGTTCTTCGGCGTATACATCGAGTGCCGCCCCCGCCAGTCGCCCTTCTTTGAGCGCCAGCACCAGCGCCGCCTCATCGATCACGCTGCCATGCGAGGTATTGATCACCCGGGCGCCCGCTTTCATCTGGCGGATCAGCGCGTCGTTGAACATGCCCCGCGTCTCGTTGGTCGCGCTCACATGGATGGAGACAAAATCTGCCTTGCTGACCAGTTCGCGCAAGCCTACCAGCGCAATCCGCTTATCCGCGATTTCTTCTTCGGTGATATACGGGTCAAATGCCAGCACGTTCATCCCGAACGACAAGCACCGCGCCGCGACAATTTGCCCGACGCGCCCCAACCCGACGATCCCCAGCGTTTTGCCGTGTAACTGTGTTCCGGCTTGACGCTTGCGATCCAGCAGCCAGAATCCCTCTTTCAAACTGTTGTGTGCAGAAATCAGCTTGCGACTCAGCGCCAGCATCAGCGTGATCGCATGTTCGCCCGCCGCAATCGCGTTGACTCCCGGCGTATTCATCACAATGATTCCGCGTCCGGTGGCAGCCTCAATGTCGATGCCGCCCAGATTCGCGCCCACCCGCCCGATCACCTTGAGGTTGGGCGCAAGGGCAAGCAAAGAGGCGTCAATGGTCACATCATCCCGTGCGATCAACGCATGGGCATGTTTCAAGCCGTCGCGCAGCGCCACCCCATTCGCGGGATTCACGAGAGTCAACTCAACGGAACTCCGCAGAATATTGATGCTTTCTTCGGTCAAATCAGTTGCTACAAGTATGCTGAAATCAGGCAAAGCTACACATCTCCTGTGTTTATCTCCCCTCTCACTTGGGAGAGGGGTTGGGGGTGAGGCTATTTACCTCCCCTCTCCGTTCGGAGAGGGGTCGGGGGTGAGGCTATTTACCTCCCCTCTCCGTTCGGAGAGGGGTCGGGGGTGAGGCTGCCTTTAACACTGCTCCAAATGCGTCTGTACATCACGCAAACTATCGAACACATATGGCGTGATCGCCGCGAATGCCTCTCGCGTCGTGTGCGAGAGATCGGGTATAGCAATCGTCACCATGCCCGCCGCGACTCCCGCCCGTGATCCGTTCGGGCTGTCCTCTAGCGCGAGGCATTCCGCCGCCGTAAATCCAAGCCGCCGCGCCGCTTCCAGATAAATATCCGGCGCGGGTTTACCATGAGTCACATCGTCGCCGCAAACGTGCGTTTCAAAATATTGATCCCACCCTTGCGACGCGACCACCGCATCAATCACAGGCATCGGTGAGCTAGACGCAATCGCGCACGGAATCCCCCGCGCTTGCAGATAATCCAATAGTTCCAGCGCACCCGGACGCGGCATGACTCGCTCAGGAATCAGCGTGATCATGCGTCCTAGTACGTCTGCCGCCAGCACATCCACCGAATCCGACAAGCCGTAGCCCGTTCGCATCCCCGCCAGAAAATCGCGCATTCGCAAGCCGATCAGCGGGCGGTGAATGTCGTGATCCCACGCTTTCCCCCGCGATTCTAACAGCGCCGTTTCTGCAATCGCCCATACAGGCTCAGAATCCACCAGCAATCCATCCATATCAAAGATGATCGCACGCGGACAAAAATCAAATGTCGTCACGACCTAACGTCTCCTTCTTAACTCCCCTCTCCAAACGGAGAGGGGTTGGGGGTGAGGTTTATTCTTTCTTCTTAAACGCCGCATCATACGCACGACGCAAATCCTCATTCTGAATCAGCAAACCGCCTTGCGCGGCGAGTTCTAGCCCGCGCTCAAACGTCGCTTGATGGGGCGTTCCCAGCGTCTTGCTGTAGGCTGCCGCCCCGACTGCCAGCGGCAAAATCGGCGCAAGCGAATTTACTTCCAGAAACACATCCGACCCTAATTTGACCTTCGGACGCGACACCACGCCGCCGAATCCCACAAACAAATCGACTTCGCCGCGTGTTGCCAAATCCGACGCGCCATCCCCGATCATCAGCTTGCGACCCGCCTTTCCCGCTGCGAGTTCACGCACAATCTGCGGCTTACCGCTCGACACGGTGAGCGGGCTGTCGTCATAATCGAGATACGTCTGGCTAGAGCGCGTACCGGGTTCGTAGTAACGCCACCAATCGCCCGAAAGTTCGTTGTATTCCAGTTCGACGGCGCGAATATTTTCCGGTGCGACTCCCAACCGCTGACCGAACCCGCGCACAGGTTCAGCCAAGCCGCCGCTGATGATAAATACCTGCTTCTTAAGGAAATGGAGCGCATCGATCACGGCTTTGGCATCCGGCACAAGCGTTTGCCAGTACCGTTCCTCAATCGCCTTCAGTTGACCGCGTGTCGGGCGAATGGCAGACAGACGCTTGCCGTATACTTCCGACAAATCCAGTTCCCCGTCCATCGCCTTTTGGGTGAGGACGCCAACACGCCATTCTTTACCCTTAAAACGCGCCAGCTCGTCAATACCTTCGATGCTCGAAAGTGTGCTGTCGCAGTCGAAAAAGATGAGGTCAAAGCTCGTCCAGCGATCCATTGATTTGCGCTCTTGATTTGTCTTCTTGTTCTGTATGCTTGTTTTTCGTTCTTATGAACCTTACGAATTGTAACGCCTATCCTCCACTTTGTGAACATTGTGCAAGCTGCTCCAACTCAGTGGGGTTTGGTTCATGCGCTTTAGCCCTCGCGGATGAACGCAATGACAAAATTCGCGCTGATGATCAAAATCGTAAGTGCGGCAGCGATCCACAGGAGACGGCGTGGCTCACGGTTGGCTAGAACTCTCGCTGAACCACCGCCCAACCTGTTAGGCAGCAGCCAGTGCCGCAGCGCCATCGCCCCATTCATGAACATGAGCAACCCTATCAAGCTGACGCACAGCATGACACTGCTGAGGGTATCGGCATACCAGCCGAGATTGTACGCCGTGATCATGCTGATGGGCATCGCTGCTATACCAACCAGCAGCGCGGGCAAAAAGCGCATCTCGCGCTGGCGAATCTGCTGCGCCAGCCATAACAGAGCGAAACACGCGAGCGCAAGTACAGTGTTATTCCACGCATTGAACTCGACGGGACGGTTGTAAACATCGAGCGGTTGATACGTCAACACGGTGATCAAGGCGTTCAGCCCCATCACCAACCCGAAACCCCCGATCAAGTTCAGGGTTTGCACAATGGTATCAATGCGTGACGGCAGCAGTACACGGGTAAAACTTTCCGGCACCGGCATCAACGCATATTGCAAATTAGCGCCTCCCGTGTCGCGCAAATACATATCTTCAACCATATTTTTCAACGCCTGTTGATCGCGTTTACGGTAATCGATCCATTGGTAGCGAGACAGGTCTTTGGCGCTTTCTGGTACTTCAAACGCCGTCGCCACCACCGTGATCAGCTCCCGATGCGCGTCATCAACCGCCTGCATGACATCGACAGGGGTTCGGTTCGAGACAACAACGATCTCGTGATCGATCACGGGAGCATCTAAGGTCGCTTCATGATAATATGCGGCATTCAGCACGGTACGCACATCTTGCGCCACCCGTTGATCGGCATCGTCAAAGTGCAACCGATACAGCTTGCCAAGATCAGCAAATTGCAACCGGGTAGGTTGGCGAATGGCTCGGTTAATCCGTTCGCGCACGGCTTGCGACCCCTGTCCAGTCGGCAACCAGCGGAACAATGCAGCATAGTTCGCCAGCATCCACAACGATGCCAATGCCAGCAGCGCAACCGTGCCGCACACCACGATCAGCGGCAGGTACGGCGCGATCTGAAAGTTATTGACATCCTGATCCAGAACGGTGAGCATCATCACAATGACTGCACCGATGAGCAGCAGTAAAAACGCGCTCCGATGCTCTGATAAGCGGTACGAACGGCGCAAAAACGAGCGGAGCAGCAGACCGCCAGCAATGATTACGGGTACAGTCCACAAACCGATCACGAACAGCAGCGCCACAGGTGATAAATACCCCGCGATCACCAACCACATGGGCAGAGGAAAACGCGGCGATTTGGTCATCACCTCTGATTTGGTCATCCCCTCTAAAGATTGATCAGGCGTGTTCAACGCTTTGACAAACTGCTCTACCCCGCGCTCAAAATTGCCCCGCAGATCAATAAGCGGCACGTTCGCTAGTTCTGGCGGCAGATCAACCGCCTCGAAGAACACCACAATCACAGGCTTGTTTGCCTTTAACACAGCTTCCCACTCTACACGCACATAGGGCGAACCAAGCGAAGCACGGGAGGCGATCAGCACCAGCGCGTCGCATCCTTCTAACGCCTGTTGGATGCTGATAGACCAGTCCATGCCCACTTGCAGTTCGTGAATATCGAACCATGCCTCTAAACCATACTTGGATTTCAGTAGGGTGGCGAGATGCTCTGCGAAATAAAACTCTTTCCGTGAATAGCTGATGAATACTTTTTTGCTCACCATGACTGATTTTCTCCTGCAACCCGTCCTCTAGCTCATGGACAACCGAAATCAAATCCAAATCATGTATGAAGCTTCCCTCAACCGCGTCGGGCGGGACAAGTCCCGCCCCTACAAGGGATACTATGCGTTCGTTTTCGGTTCGCTATCAGTTTACATGACAAAGCTCAACAGCAACTCACGCTATTTGACATCTACTCGCCCTCTTGTCTATAATCAAATGGACATTTGATTAACTCACCTTACGCGGGGTTTCAGTTTGACCCCCTCCCCGCTCGCCGCGCTCGCCTCCCTCCCCCGAATTCAGGGGAGGGCGCAAACACGCAGTGGGCTTGCTCCCCTCCTTGAATTCGGGGAGGGGTCGGGGGTGGGGTCAGAAATAGTCATCTGCGTAAGGTGAGTGATTAAATGAAGTTCGAGTCTTTTAGTTTGGTCTTTTCTTTTACTTTTGACTTTTAACTTTCTGCTTTTAACTGCTTAGGATGTTCGTTTTGGCGCGTAAACCTGCCGATCAATCGGTCAATCGAGAAGCGATCATCGTTGCGGCGGCGGAAGTTCTGCAAAAGAACGGCTACGAAGCCACCACCATGAAAGACATTGCCGCCGCCGTCAACCTCACCGCCGCCAGCCTGTATCACCACTTCAAAAACAAAGATGCGCTGCTGCTGGCAGTGCTGGAAGTCGGCTTAGAATACATCATTCAGCAGACCGAACCGATTGCCCACTCTGACCTGCCCACCGTCGAAAAGCTGCGCCGCATGATCCGTGAACATATCGTTGGTTTGACGCAAAACACGGCTGTTGGCGCGGCAATGGTCTTTGAGATTAGGGCGCTCATGAGCGTAAAAGCGCCTTACCGCAACGCCCACGACGATGATAAAGAGGCGTTCGAGACGTTCATCAAGCGCCGTGACTCGTTTTTCCTGCGGCGCGATCAATTTGAAAACCTGTTCCGTCTGGTCGTGCGGGAAGGCGTAGACAACGGCTCATTTCGCACGATTGATGTGGCGATCTTCACCAAGACGCTGCTTGGAGCGCATAACTGGGTCGGTGTGTGGTATCGCCCAACCGGACGCTTGAGCGGTGAAGAAATCGCAGACGTGATCGCAGATACCATGCTCAACGGCGTCATCACATCTCGAAAATAACGCTCCCTTCTCCCCTCTCCTGCTTTTGGGAGAGGGGTCGGGGGTGAGGCGGCTTTTCGGGCTTGGGGTGAGGCGGCTTTTCGGGCTTGGGGTGAGGCGGCTTTTCGGGCTTGGGGTGAGGC
>JBBQRJ010000256.1:0-6924 GCA_038214955.1 Aggregatilineales bacterium
GTACATGCTCCGTCCCGGCGTTGCAGAACGGATCACGCAGTTTGTACAGGCGGGCGGCACCTTCATTGCGACCTATTGGTCAGGCATTGTCAATGAGACTGATTTATGTTTTCTAGGTGGATTTCCGGGACCCCTGCGCCCCGTTCTGGGAATCTGGTCAGAAGAAATTGACACGCTCTACCCGACGGACGAAAATTGGCTCATCCTCAACGCCGATACCTCATCCGACTTGAGAGGGCAGTACAAGATTCATTCGCTGTGCGACCTCATCCACGCCGAAAGCGCGACGGTGCTGGCGACCTATGGCAGTGACTTCTACGCCGGACGCCCCGCGCTCACGGTGAACAACTACGGACAGGGACGCGCTTACTATATCGCTGCCCGCACGGAACAGGTTTTCCTCGATGATTTCTATCGCGCCCTCGTGGATGATTTGCAGGTTCGCAGAGTGATCGCCGCGCCGCTGCCCGAAGGCGTCAGCGTGACCCAACGCACAGACGGCGAACGGCGTTTTGTGTTCGTGATGAACTTTGCCGACTCTGAACGCAGGGTCACGCTTGACCCGAACCCCTATGTCGATATGCGGACGGGCGACTCGGTCAGCGGTCAACTCGTGCTGTCCGCGTTTGACACGCGGATTTTTGAGAGCGACTAGAAACCACGCAATGGTATGGACGCGCCGTTGCACATCCGCTATATTCACATTAATCGGACGCCCGATTGGGCGTCCCTATGGTTATTATAACCATTATTGAGAAACATAATTGCATACTCACTGAAGCCTTTTCTCAGGAACATCGCCAAAGAGAAAGGAACAACAATTGATGCAAGTTCCCCACTGGACGGAGGCTGAAGATCAACTTTTGTCTCTGCTGGAATGCCCCCGTTTTGGACTCATCAGCGATTTCGATGGCACGTTAAGCCCATTTGCATTCCACCCCGACAATGCCAAAATTCGTCCTGAAAATGCCACCCTATTAGATGAACTTGCTTCCCGACTCACCGTGATTGCGTTGGTGTCGGGTCGTGGTGCGCTCAATTTACGTCAGCGTTTTGAGCGTCCATACCTCGTTTACTACGGCAATCATGGCATGGAATTATGGCAAGAAGGCGGCGTGAGGGTAGCAGAAAGTGCGAAAATGTGGAGTCAACAACTTTACACCCTGCTTCAAGAGTTCAACACCGACGATCTACCCGGCGTCGTTGTCGAATACAAAGAGGTGACCGCATCCGTGCATTATCGTATGGCGACTAATCCAAAAGTGATGAGTATGATCATTCGTAATCGATTGACTCCGCTCATCGAACAGCACGGCTTAAATTTAAGCGAGGGGAGTTACGTCTTTGAAATCAAGCCGCCTGTTGCTCTGAATAAAGGGACGGCAGTAGAGGCGATTATCAACCAATACCATCTGGATAGTGTGCTTTTTCTGGGGGATGACCGCACCGATATTGAGGCAATGCATCGGATGCGTCAGCTTGCGGCTGACCCTCTGCGTGATTTGCGTGTGCTGTCGGTGGGTGTGATTCATCCGACGACCTTGCCAGAACTATTCGATCACTGCGACGTAACGGCGAACGGTGTAGAAGAAGTCACCGACCTGCTGCTCTGGCTGCGTGACCATCTCCGCGTTCCGCAAACCGACAACCCAATTTCACAGAAGGGACCAGCCTCATGACCGAACCGCTTCATATACTCATTGTTTCCAACCGTGGACCTTTTAGCTTTACCACACGAGAAGGAGAAGCGCAGTCGGTACGAGGCGCGGGCGGACTTGTGACGGCGATCACGGCGGTAGCACGACAGTATGGCATCCTGTGGATTTCCTCTGCGTTAAGCAAGGGCGATTGGGACTGGCTCGATATGATGGGCGGCGGCGTTCACAACATGGGCGAACTGAATATCCAACTGATTCAACCCGACCCCGCACAGTATCAAACCTACTACAATGTCATCAGTAACCCGCTGCTGTGGTTCGTCCAACATCAAATGCATGATACGCCACGCCTACCCGTCATTGATGAGGGCGTATGGAACGCATGGAACGATGGTTATAAAGCGATCAACCGCCAGTTTGCCGCCGCCGTCGCAGATTGCATCAAAGATTTGGAGGGGCGCATCATCGTCATGTCGCAAGACTATCACCTATACTTGCTGCCCCGTTTTCTGCGCGAATTAGTAGGGGATCGGGTCATCATTCAGCCCTTTTTGCACATCCCATGGCCCAGCCCGGACGCATGGCGCGTGCTGCCGCTGGCGATGCGGCGTGAACTGCTTGACGGGATGCTGTATGCGGATCGGCTTGGCTTCCAAACGGAACGCGATACGCGCCGTTTTCTGCAAACCTGTGTCGATACACTCCCCGGCGTAAAAGTCAGCAAGCCGTGGCGACAATTAAAATATAACGGGCGGACAGTAGATGCTGCCCCGTATCCCATTTCGATTGATGTTGAACATTTGAAAAATCGGCTGGCAAGCCCCGAAGTCAGCGAACAGATCACGCGGTTCGAAAGCCAGTACAAAGATCGCAAGTTGATTTTACGTGTGGATCGTGTTGAGCCGAGTAAAAATGTGCTGCGCGGATTTATGGCGTTCCGCAATTTCCTGATCGCTTACCCAGAGTATCGCGGCAAGGTCGATATGTTGGCGCTGCTCGTGCCATCTCGCAGCGAAGTGTTCGAATATAAAACCTATTTGAGCGAGATCATGGCACTGGTGGGCGAAATCAACGCGACGCTAAGTGATGGTATATGGGAACCGATCCGTGTGCTGCTTGGCAACAACTATGATCGTGCCATTGCCGCATTCAGCCTCTATGATGTGCTGCTGGTCAACCCGCTTGCCGATGGTATGAATCTTGTGGCGAAAGAAGGCGTGGTGCTGAATCAAAAAGAGGGCGTGCTGATTCTTTCAGAGGAGGCGGGCGCGGCAGAGGAGTTTGGCGATCTGCCATTGTTAGTATCCCCGTATGATGTGTTCGGCACGCGAGAAGCAATTCACCACGCGCTCAATATGCCCGTAGACGAACGCCGGGATCGGGCGACTCGGCTACGCGAACAGGTCGTGCAGAATGATATTCATCGTTGGTTTCGCCGCCAACTCGATGATGCAACGAATGGCTAACTTGTTGGTGCTGATGCGTTTTTGTGGGCGTTCACCCGCTGATACGCCCACTGAATTGGCGTGAACAATCTCTAGGGGCGATATTCTTCCGGCGTCTCGACCAAACGCGGGCGGTAAAACGCTTGATCTTTAGTGAAATCGCCTGTAGGCGTGACCTTCAAGCCTCTGGATGATCGCTCTGGTTTGCTGGTGAGCGCCTGATAGGTCGGCGGCGATGGCGTATGTTCGCGCTGCAATACCAAAATACAATAAAGATATAGGTTTTAATTTCTAAATTCTTATGAAGTGTAACAATTTAGCAAGATAATGACTAACGAGTTTATTGACTTCCCCACGAAAAGCGCGTTTCAATCCCTACATGATCCGATAGATGAACGGGTCGCCCGTCGATGTTCACTTTGTCCTGAAAACGTAAATCAGATTCAACCTGTAAAGCAAGCGCGGCGGGCGCACGATATAACGTGAAATCAATGGGGACGCCGTAATGCTTGCCCATGCCCATGTAGGGGCGAAATGTAGGGCGTTGATCTCCGGTGAGCGGGTCGATCAGTGCGGCATCTGCGATCAGCGAGTCATACAGCCATGTGCTGCGTGGAACGTTGAAATCGCCGCACACGATCACGAGTCGATCTGCGGGCTGTGCGTTCACCAACACGGCAATCTGCGTCAATTCGTCGTGTTCCTTCTGTGCAAACACATTCCCCCGCCCCCAGTTTCCCGTGTAGTTGGCGGTTAAATGCGTGTTCATAATCACGATGGGCAGATCGTCTATGTGCGTATGAGTGATCAAGACCCCTTTGTGCGTAATCCAATCCATGACGGCAGGCGTATACCACAGCCCGCGATTGCGAAAGAGGGCAAACTCACGCTGATCAATGGGGAGTCGGGATAACGTCAGCAAACCTCCTTTCGGCGCATGGACAAACTGTTGATAGACTTGTGCGGGATAACAGGTGTTACAGTCACGCGCAAGCAGGGCGCGATAGCGATTCGATTGAACCTCTTGAAGGCACACCATCGAATAGGCGGCGCTGTTCAAGGTTTGCGCTAAGTGACGCAAACGGGCTTGTGTCCCCAACGCCAAGCCCCCGAAACAGTTTAGAGTGAGCAGTGAAAATGTTCCCATTTTGTAGACTCTGCGCTACCTTAGAGTGACTCGTCGCTCACATTCCCGTTCGTAAATTCTAGTTCAATCGGATCGGTTTGTCGCCCTATGAAAAGAAAACCAAAAGATCGTGATTGGCGTGATGCGTTCAGGCTGATCCTGTGGGCATTGGTGGCGCAAACCGCCTATGCCAATCGCCAGCATTATCGCATGGTGACGACATGGCTGCCTCATTTGCTGACAAACTCGCTGTCTTTGCTGCTGCCCGACCTCGTGCGGATCGTGTTTTCTCCCCGTCACAAGCCGCGCAACATCATCGAAGATACGTTGATAACGATGGTTCGGGATAACCCGCGCTATGCGGTCTATGTTGCGCCGCTTGCCTTAGGGTATATCGTCTCACATCCCCGATTTAATATTTATAAGGGTGAACTGGGCGAACTGAAATTTGCGGGTATGGGCTTGGATGCGATTCCGCACAGTGCTACCGCCTTCGGGTTCTCCGCCTTAGTCGCGGATACCGTTGACGAAATGGGCGAACGCAAGCAGTACACCGGACTCCTCGCTGATTTCGTCCGGTTGGGCAACGAGAACCCCGAATTGATGTCGCTGGCGCTGCTGGCGTTGATCACGCTCAATTGGGAGTACGGCGAATACCGGATGTATCAATATGAAATGGCAAAAGTCGGTGATCAAACCGCGATCAACATGCAGTGGTCAATTGAGGATACAGGACGGGATATTATCTCGAATCTGCTAGGGTGGCTGGCAGCGATGCTCTGGCGTCGGGCAAAACAGCGGCGATAACGCCCAGCCCTTATAAGGCTTGTCCGGTATTCAAATCCTTCTCGTGAAAATGGATTTTGTAGGGGCGGGGCAGTGTCCCCGCCCGATGAACACGGGCGACCACGTTGGGTTTTGTACGTCAAGTTAAGCCGACCCCACCCCCGACCCCACCCCGAATTCAGGGCGGGGAGAAAACACAAGCATTGTTTCCTTAATTTGATGCTTCCGTCTGCAACCCTATGTCAAGGGTATGCAGCAGAGCGCGGAACTGTTCGGCGGCATTCGCCCATGTGAGTCGCTGCGCCCGCTCGAACGCCATTTGACCATATGCCGCGCAACGTGCGTCATCGCTGAGGCAGTCGCGCATGGCAGAATCCAGCGAAGCGGGATTAGAGGGATCGATAAACCAACCGCCCCCTTCTAGCAGTTCAGGGAGCGGGCTGCTCGTCGTGGCGATCACAGGGGTGCCGCACGCCGCCGCCTCGACAGCGCCGAGTCCATAGCCCTCATTGAGCGATGGCATCACAAACGCACGCGCCGCATTGAGCAGATAAACCACTTCTTCATCGGGCAAAAATCCCGTCACATGCACACTCGATTCCAGCCCAAGCGTCTGTATCTGGTGGCGAACACCGTGAACGCCCGGCGTGAATAAATCATCTTCGGCGGGTCCCACCAGCACCAGTTGAATCGATGGGAAATCTTGCTGCACCCGTGCGAACACATCCAGCAGCATGGAAAGATTCTTGTGCGGATTCAACCCGCCCAAACACACAAAATACTCGCCTTCACGCAGACCGTAGCGTGCCAGCACAGGCTTGATCGGTTCACGATCCGCAAGCCGTTGAAACACAGGATCGGGCGCTTCTCCCACCACCCACAACCGTTGATCTGACCACTGAAAGCGGCGAATAATGCCCCTTTTAGCGTGATCCGACACCGTGACGATCCAATTTGTTTGCCGCCGTGCCAACCAACCTTTGAGCATCCACAGCCAGCGGTGGCGACGTTCGGGGAACATCAAACGCGGGTAATCTTCCGCCGTCACATCATGAATCCCGATGACGATGGGCATTTTAGGAAGTAACGGATAGTAGGTGTAGAGACTTGGAAAGAAGAACACATCCAACGGTGTGTCTGCGACAGCTTGCGCCATGCTGATCATGTCACCCCATGCCCGCTGACCATCGCTTGACGCCGCGAATGTCTGGCGCGTTTGCCCGACAACGATTTCGCAGTTGGGACGTGTTCGCAGTTCATCCAACGCACCGCTGGCATGGGTTATTGCGTCGGCAAACAACACGTAAACATGACCGTCCGGCGCGTCTAGCAGCGCATTGACAAGGTTGCGCGTGTAGCGTCCATAGCCGCGTGGATTCATCCAACAGGTGGTATCAATTCCAACACGCATGGCGATAAGCTCCCTGAAATTTGAATTTGTAATGCCAAACAAGTGTCTAAAAAAGGGTACACCGGACGGCATGTATGCCGTCCCATATGCACCAAGTTAAGCGTCAACAAAGGAGTCCTCCAAGGCATACCAAAGTTGAAAAGTGAGCGGGACTTTACGGCGTTTGGATAGACGTGGGGCAAGTTGAAGGTCGCAAGCAAGCCAATCAAAGAAGTCAAACCAACGAGAAAGCGCATAAAAAGTCCGCACAGTTTGGGGAATATGAGTACGCAAAATGCGAAGGGCATCTAACGCGCCCAAACGGTCATGTTGCCAACCTGCGACCAATAGCATCCAATGGGCGAGGATCATGCCAAGCAGTTTGGCATAGCCTTCGCATTGTTGGCGAAGCGGGTGATGCGCGTGAGAGGTGAGGACTTGCCCATGAGACTTCCACAATTTGAAGAGGTTCTCAATCTGCCAGCGGGTACGCCCCAAAATATGCGCCTGCTCAAAGGA
>JBBQRJ010000257.1:0-6890 GCA_038214955.1 Aggregatilineales bacterium
CCCCCAGTCTGACCCGCAATTTGCCGACATCGTGCGTTGGACGATCTATGGCATGATTCAGGCAGAAGAATTCGGCATCACCAGCGAAAATGTCGCTGATTTCACCAGCAGCGAAATTCCCGAAATCCAGCGTTTCCTGGGTCAAGGCGAAAATGCCGCTGGCTCGTACTACGGCATCGCCAATGACTTCATGATCACGGTGATCACGCAGGTTGGGAACTACGGCGAAGTCTTTGAACGTCACCTCGGTTCAGACACGCCCTTCGGTCTGGTACGTGGTTTGAATGCCCTGTGGACTGAAGGTGGCTTGCAGTATTCGCCGCCCTTCCGTTAGCCAATATGTTTAGGGCTGACCCCACCCCCGCTCGCTAAGCTCGCCTCCCCTCCCCGAATTCGGGGGAGGGTCGGGGAGGGGGTCAATCATTACAAAATCTACGAAAAATATGTTTTTATGGAGGCTCACCGCCGATGGCAGCAGCCCAATCTTCGACCAGCATTCTACGCGATAACCGCGTCCTGTCCATCGTCGGGCAAATTGTATTTGCCGTCGTGATTATCGCCGCAATCTATGCTTTATTAACAAGTGTTTTTGCCGCACTTGAAGCCCAAAATCTAACCCCTAACTTACAATTTTTACAGAACCGCGCCGGGTTCGATATTGGTGAAGCACCCGACTGGTACTCATCCAACAACAGCTATTGGGATGCCTACACTGTCGGCTTGGTCAATACCCTGCGCGTGGTGATCATGGGCTTGGTCTTATCAACGGTGATCGGCGTTTTCGTCGGCATTTTCCTACTCAGCAAAAATTGGCTCGTGAGAACCATTTCGACAGCCTACGTCGAACTGCTGCGGAATACGCCGCTTCTGGTGCAGTTGTTCGTCTGGTACTTTGTCGCGATGCTCAGTTTGCCCGCCTTCGCGCAAAGTATCGCCATTCCGCAAGAAGGCTTCACGAACATACCGCTGCGCTGGATCGCTTTTTTGATCGGCGGCTATTTCGTATGGAACACTATTCGTCACTTACCCGCGCAGCGTCACCATTTGCGCCGCCCGATTGTGCGCGGTTACGCCTTGCTGGTCGTGATCGCAGAGATCGCCGCCCGATTGGGATTCGTCTCTAACGCGGCGTTCCGGTTTGAGCTTCAACCGTGGATATACCTTAATATTCGCGGGTTCGCCTTCCCCGAACTGCAATCGACTGCGCGTTTTGCCGAATGGCTGGCGTTCATCACCATTGGCGTCGTGCTGGCAGCGATCATGTGGGTGTACTTCGGGCGACTCAAAGAATCGACGGGGCAGCAGTACCCGCGACTCCTGTATGCAGTCGGGGCTATTGTCGGGCTAACGCTGATCGGTTGGGTCATTGTGAGCGGCGAACCGCTCCCCACCTCGATCACAGTGGTGAACGCGGAAGGGCTAACAACGCTCATCCCCATTGAAGAAGCGCGGGCAAGCGGCTTGCTCACACCCGAAGATGAATTGGTCTACACGCAAAACCCGCTGATCTTCAAACTGCCGCTCAAATCGAATTTCCGCTTCACGCAAGGCTCGGAAATTTCGCCCGAATATGTGGCACTCCTGCTCGGTTTGTCGATTTACACCTCGGCGTTCATCGCAGAGATTGTGCGGGCGGGCATTCGTGCGGTGCCACCCGGACAGGTCGAAGCGGCACGGGCGCTCGGTTTGGGCGCGGGCGATGTCCTCCGCATGGTGATTTTGCCGCAAGCCCTGCGCGTGATCATTCCGCCGTTGGGCAACCAATATCTCAACTTAGCGAAAAACTCCAGCCTTGCGATTGCGCTGGCTTATGCTGACCTGTTCCAGATCACCACGACCATCATGAATCAGTCGGGGCAGTCGGTGACAGGCATGATCATGGTGATGGTGACTTATCTCATCATTTGCCTGATCATCGCGGCGCTGACCGAACGGGCGAATCGTCGTTTTCAACTGGTCACGAGGTAAAATAACACAATGGCGACGACGCTTGATCCACGTAATATCCCTAGCGTTATCTACGAAGAACCCCCTATCAAACCGCCGCCTATGATCGCGGTGGGTCCGATTGCGTGGGTGCGCGATAACCTGTTTAGCACGCCGTTTAATACCATCCTCACGCTCGTCAGCGGCGGGCTGTTGATCGCTATCACGGTTTCGTTCATCCAGTGGGTGATCACACAGGCGAACTGGTACGTGGTCATTTTCAATATGCGCCAATTCACCATCGGGCGTTATGAAGCAAGCGCGGAATGGCGTTTGCAGTTGATGACCCTTCTGATCGCCTTTGTGATCGGCGCGGCAGTCGCAGGGTGGGCGCGAATTACGCGCTTTATCGCCATTGTGATCGCTGTCGTCGTTGCGCTGACCTTCATCGTGCCTGTCGTCGTGAGAACGGTTATCCCTTTACCACCCTCGTATATCACGGCGGGCGACACCGCGATCACATCTGGTTCATCGACGCAGCAGCCGCTCACGAGTCTGGGTTTTATTGCCAGAACGGGTGAAGAAATCACGCTGAAACTGGCAACTGACCTCTCCGCCAGCGACGACTCGCTGCGGACGCTGCACAGTTTTGCCGATAACGCCGCGAACCTGCTGCGCGCCGCCGCCGAATTGCGCTTGACCAATGAAGCGCGAATTGTTGAGATCAACCGACTGCTTGCCGAAGATACATCGAGCAACCGGACGTTGACGACCAATCAACGGGCGGTACTGGAAACAGAACTCGGACGCCTCACGGTCACTGACCCCGTGACAGAGACGACGGCGCTCAACCAAACATCGATGCCCTTCCGTTTGCTGCGCGGGGATACCGGAGAGGCGATCCTCGAAGGGACGCTCGAACCGGATGATCGCTCGTTTGCGGTCACGCTGCCGGATGATGGCTGGTACATCCTCGAAACCAGCGGCGAAGGCTTGGCGTTGATCGAGACGCACGGCATTTACCCGAATCTCGAACGCAGTTTCTCACGCTCCGAAGTGTTGGACTCGGACGGGGGAACGGTCAGCGAGGCAGGACGTGTTAATCAATATGTTCGCATGGCGGACGGCTTCTTGACCGAAGAAATTCGCCCCGAAGTCGATGATCGCCCCGTGCCGATGACGATCATCATTGATAATCAGTATCGTGGAGATCGCACGTTTGGCGATTATCTGGTGCTGTACCTCGCGCCCTTCCTCGATCTCGTCAACGAGGGGCTGTTGTTGGTGACGCTGGCGACGGCGGCGG
This sequence comes from Aggregatilineales bacterium, assembly GCA_038214955.1. GTDB lineage: Bacteria > Chloroflexota > Anaerolineae > Aggregatilineales > Phototrophicaceae > Flexifilum. The sequence goes on from JBBQRJ010000257.1 coordinate 3,233, forward strand.
GTTATATTGGCATCAATTTGATCAATAATTCCGCACCCGCCCACATGAAAAAACGCGGTTCTCGCGCTGTTTCGCAGCGGATTGCGACATGGATGCTGGCGGTTCTCCCGATCATCATGTTCGTGCTGGCATACGGCGTCGGGAATATTTTGCCCCTCACTGACACGCGCCGATGGGGAGGCTTGATGCTCACGGTCATGTTGACGGTGGTCAGCATCATCGCGTCCTTTCCGTTGGGTGTGCTGCTGGCATTAGGACGGCGCAGCAGCCTTCCGGTGATCAGCACCGCGTCCACACTCTACATTGAGTTTGTGCGCGGCGTCCCGTTGATCACGGTGCTGTTCATGGCACAGTTACTTGTGCCACTGGTCAACCCGCGTTTGGCAGAGGTGGACAGCGTGTTTCGCGCAATGGTCGGGATTACGCTGTTCAGCGCGGCGTACCTTGCCGAGAACGTGCGCGGCGGCTTACAAGCCATCCCGCCCGGTCAGGAAGAGGCAGCAAAGGCGCTCGGCTTGGGTAGCTGGCAGGTGACGTTGTTCGTTACGCTGCCGCAAGCCTTGCGACTGGTGATCCCAGCGCTCGTCGGGCAGTTCATTTCGCTGTTCAAAGATACATCGCTGGTGGCAATTGTCGGCTTGATCGACCTGACGGGCATTGCACAGGCGACAGTCGCCCAGACCGAGTTTTTGGGATTGCGCCGTGAAGTCTACCTGTTCATCGCGCTGATTTATTTTGGCTTTAGCTATGTAATGGCAGCGGTCAGCCGCCGCTTAGAAGCCAGTGGTTCGGGCGCGGCAAGAAGAGTCTAAAACAAGTAGAAAGTTAAAAGGGTAAAGTTAAAAGTAGAGGGCAAAAATCTGTTCGGACGAACATCAGTTCAAGGTGGAAAGCGGTTTGCGATCACACTTTTAACTTTCTACTTTTAACTTTTAACTGTTAACTGTTTTTAGAGGAGCGTCTGATGACTGACAATGCGACTGTGGTAAGTGAACCGATTATTAAATGCGTGAGCCTCAACAAGTGGTTTGGCGAATTTCATGTGCTGCGTGATGTCAACGTGGATGTGATGCCGCGTGAAGTGGTGGTCATCATTGGACCGTCCGGTTCGGGCAAATCGACGTTTATTCGCTGCATTAACCGCCTCGAAGAACATCAAGAGGGGCAAATCATCGTGGACAACATCGAGTTGAGCCATGATGTGCGAAATATCGCCGCCATTCGCCGCGAAATCGGCATGGTGTTTCAGCAGTTTAACTTATTCCCACATTTGACCGTCGCGCAAAATATCACGCTTGCGCCCATTCAAGTGCGGCGCTGGTCACGCGATAAAGCCGAAGCCAAAGCCCGCGAACTGCTAGAGCGCGTTGGCATTCCCGAACAGGCAGACAAGTACCCCGGTCAGCTTTCAGGCGGTCAGCAGCAGCGCGTCGCCATTGCCCGCGCTCTGGCTATGGAGCCGAAGATCATGCTGTTTGACGAGCCAACCTCGGCGCTAGACCCCGAAATGATCAAAGAAGTGCTGGACGTGATGAAAGAACTCGCGCTCAGCGGCATGACCATGTTGTGCGTAACGCATGAAATGGGCTTTGCGCGGGAAGTGGCGGATCGCGTGTTGTTCTTCGATCAGGGACGGGTTGTCGAAACGGGGACGCCGGATCACTTCTTTGAGAATCCGCAGCACCCGCGTACCAAGTTATTCTTATCCCAAATTTTGTAGGCAGATTATGTCATCGGGGAAGTCCCCAACCAATTTCAAAAGCGTCATCATCCGTCAGCGATTAGAAGAAATTCGATTGCGAATACTGACGGGCAATCACATTGATTTCGAGGCGGACAGACAAAAACTCAAGCAGATGTGCGATCAAGCGCATGAGATTGGCGATACCGACCTTGAGTTGTACGCCATGAATGTGTTCGGCGTACTTCACGCCAACACGGGCAAAATCTCAGAGGCGTATCACATTTACGAGGAAGGGGCGCGTCTGGCGCTAGAGTTGGACAACCGCGAACGATGGGTGACGTTTCAACTCAATCAGGCGGTGATCCTCTACAATCAAGGTCAATTAGAGGCAGGGCGGGCGCTGTTTGAGGGCTTAATCCCCACCCTGCAAACGCCTCCCGCCACCACCGAGAACATGACGCGCCTGTATGTCAGCTATGGCAATCTGGCGCTGTTGTGTCTGGAAACTCACGATTACGACGGCGCAGAGCGTTACGGACGCCAGCTTCTCGATCACTGGGACTCGCCCGAAGTGGCGCTGATTCAACAGGAACGCCGCGCCACGATGGTCGGCACAGTGCGCGAAGTCCTTGCTGCGGTGTACTGTGCGCGGGGAAATTATGCCGACTCTCGCGCTCAAGCCAAGCTGCTGCTTGCAGCGAGTGGCAAAGAGTCGCGCACATCGCAAACGATTTCCGCCTATTTAGCGTTTGCGCGGCTTGCCATTTTTGATCCGTCGGATGAGGTTGATCCTGAACTGCACTGGCAGCAGATCGACAGCATCATCGCACCGCGTTTAGCCGTGCGTGATGTCGGCTTGTGGGGCGTCGGCAGCCATGACCTGATGCTGGAAGCACGGATGTATCACTATCGCGGGGAAATGCAGTGGGCGCGGCGCTGTGCCGAAAAAGCGGTGGAAATTTTAGCGGCGCTCGATGATGCGGAACGCCGCCAGATTGCCGAATCGTTTCTCGCGGAATTGCCTAGCCGCCAATAAATTGATTGAACAACCCTTGCAGGAAAGACGCGCCCGACGATGCGCCGGGGTCTTGATAGGGTTCAGTTTGTTCGCGGCGGTACTGCCCATATTGTGAGGGCTGGCGCTGAGTCTGGTTTGCGCCTTGAGTCGCCGCCTGTATCGCTTCCATCGCTGCCTGAATGCCACCACGCCCGGCACTACGCGCTCCAATAAAGCCCATAATGCCCGGAATCAGCGCGTCCATCATCGTACCTTGACCCGGCTGCGCGTCGGTACGGCTCTGCACGCCACCGAGCAAGCCTTGCAGCAGCGGCACGAGGTCTTCTAAGCCGATGCCGGGTTTCCCTGCCACCTGCTGACTCGCCTGTTTCAAGCCTTCCGCATAAATTTGTGCCGAAGCGCCGCGTCCGCGCTGCTGCATCAATTCAGCCGCGTGCCGAAGCTGTACGCCCGCATCTTCATTGGGTTCGTTACGCAGTTCTTTTGCCAGCATCTCGAAGTTAGCCACCATGTTATCGCCGTGATTTCCATTCCCACCCACGCGATCGAGATCATTGATACGGCTGCGATCCTGTCGCAGTTGATCCGCAATTGACCCGAATAGGTCAGATGTTTTAACGGTTTTCTTTTCGTTAATCATGGCTTTCGCTCCTACACGATTGAATGTAATGATGATAGTAATGTATGAAGTTTGTAAAAGCAATAGATACGCTCATATTCTAGGTATTCTTTAAGGCGTCATGATCAGTTCAAGCGTGAAATTACCCGTCGTTTCGCCCGCTTCACGCTCGAAGCGTGTGGCGACAATGAGATACAGTCCGTCTGCGGGGAGCGTGAAATTGGTGATGAGCGAATTTTGCCCGCCGCCGCCGTCATCATCGCTGACGAGTTCGCGCCCTTCCGCCGTCGCCAGCGCGACGAACGAATCCAGTTCACCCTCTGCGCGATTCATGCGA
>JBBQRJ010000258.1:0-6873 GCA_038214955.1 Aggregatilineales bacterium
AAGGGTCAGGCTAGGGGAAGAAAGCCCCGTGAACGGGGCTAAACAGCCCTCTTTAGAGGGCTTAGAGGCTTTTAGGGTAGGCGGAGGCTTTAGCCTCTGGTGGCAAAAACCAACCGTTTGTTAAATGTGTCCTGCGCTCAATTTTTTCGGAGAGGGGACTTAGGGGTGAGGTATGTCTACCGGACGGGTTGCGCGACTTTTTCCACCACAAACTGAACTTCGGTGATGTACTCATCAGGGTTGTTCGTTTCGCCCGCAGTACGAAGATAGATTTCAACGGCGGGTCCCAGAATGTTGTAGCCGCTTTCGAGAATCCACTTGGTCAGCGCCATGTAAGTTTCCTCGATGTTGTAGTAATTGCCGTGATGAATGAGCGACGCAACAGCATCATAAGCGGGGATGACGCGAGTCGTCATTTTGCGTTCTTCATCGATCTGTACCTCCCCTTCATAGCTGTCAGCGACGGGGATTGCCACTTCCGTATCCCAATCGCTGGTTTGAACCTCTTTGTGGTGATAAATCGCCATCATGTTACCCGTTGATTGCAGCCCCGAACCGTAACCAGCGTCGGCAACTTTCATGATCAGGTTTGAAATAGCGGGGACATCTGGCACGACTTCCCGATAGGAAATGACCTTTTGCTGTGCGACCTGTCTTACGGTGGCTTCTTGCGTTGGCATTTGACCCTCCTGTTCAATACGACGGATTCGGGCTTCGATCCGCGTTAGACGTTCTTGCTCTGTGTGGATGTGCTGCTGAACTTCTGCCTGTTTAAGCCGGAGCATCCCTCGAATTTGCTCAAGCGAGAGGTTTTCGTTCAACAACGCGGCGATCTGTTCGAGAGACAGCCCAAATTCTTTGAACGCGAGTATTCGATTAAGGCGAGGCAGTTGATCAAGCGTGTAGTAACGGTAGCTCGTGAACCGATCTACGATAGCGGGTTTTAGCAAGCCTATTTCATCGTAGTAACGCAGCGTCTTGACGGGTACGCGGCTCAGTTGAGAAAAGTCACCGATCTTGATCATTGTTCGCCTCCTTATAGACTTAGGATAGATACTCCAGCGGCTGGAGAGTCAAGACCTCAATTTGACCAAATGTTCTCATTTTAGGCAAGAAAAAACCCATTCCAAATGGAGTGGGTTTTTGTTTTCTCCCCCTCTCGCTTTTCGGAGAGGGGGTCGGGGGGTGAGGCTAAATACCTCTCGCTTTTCGGAGAGGGGATCGGGGGTGAGGCTGGTTTTACGACAGCAAATCGCGGTCGTTCGTGCCGCCGCCAATGCCAAGCAAACCTGTCGGCACGCGGGGCGGTTTCGCCTTTTCGTCGTCCTTGCCAAACCGGATCACTTCACCCGTGTCGGTGATGGCTTCAACCGCCAAGCCGAGGCTTTGCAGTTCCTTCACCAGCACGCGGAACGAGGTCGGGATGCCCGGTTCTTCAATCGGTTCACCCTTGATGATCGCTTCGTAAGTCTTGACGCGCCCTTGCACATCATCCGACTTGACGGTGAGCATTTCTTGGAGCGTGTACGCTGCGCCGTAGGCTTCTAGCGCCCACACTTCCATTTCACCGAAACGCTGACCACCGAACTGCGCTTTACCGCCCAACGGTTGCTGTGTGACAAGGCTGTAAGGACCTGTCGAACGCGCATGGACTTTATCTTCGACCAAGTGAGCCAGCTTCAAGAAGTGGATGATCCCCACCGTGACAGGTTGGTCAAACATATCGCCCGTGCGTCCGTCAAACAGCAGATGCTTACCGTAGACCGGAACAGCTTTCCCCGTGTTGAACATCGTGCGATCCGCGAGGGTGAGCAGTTCTCTGCCCGTCAAATTGGGCGCTATCGCTGTTTCGGGGTCTGCCCATTCCATCCACAGACGCAGCGATACGTCGTAAGCAATTTGATCACGGCGGCGGCGTTCGTCTGCCGAAATACCCGTCGTATCAAACAGTAGAATTTCTTCGGGGTTGTAGCCCTTTTCGCGCAGCCACTCTGCTAGAACCGCACGCTGTGAGTAAATGTGATCGCTCAACAGCATATCGGGGTCATACTTGCCATCTTGACCGATCCAGTCATGGACGAACAAGCGGCGCACTTCGTCATCGTCTTCTAGGTCTTCGGGGTTGTAGTCGAACTGCATGACCCATTCCCAAGCGCGGTTGGTGATTTCTTTCCACGCCTGTTCGATCATCCATGCGCGACCCAGTTCCGTCTGGATTTCCCACTCTTTCGCGCCGTCAAACACGGGCGTAATCGCACGGAAACCGAGCCGTTCTGCTGCCCAACCGAGATGAATTTCCAACACCTGACCGAGATTCATACGACCGGGGACGCCCGTCGGGTTGAGGATGATTTCTACCGAGCGCCCATCGGACAGATACGGCATGTCTTCAATGGCGACAATACGGGAGATAACGCCCTTGTTGCCGTGACGACCTGCCATCTTGTCACCGACGGTCAGCTTACGCTTTTGCGCCACAGCGACACGCACCATCTTTTCGACGCCCGCTGGCAGATCAGGGTGTTCTTCGCGGGTGAAGGTCTTCACATCCACCACTTTACCCTTTTCACCATGCGGCAAGCGCAGCGAGGAGTCTTTCACCTCACGCGCCTTCTCACCGAAGATCGCACGCAGCAGTTTTTCTTCCGGGCTGAGTTCTTTTTCGCCCTTCGGCGTAATCTTGCCGACGAGGATGTCATTGGGACCAACTTCCGCGCCAATACGCACGATCCCGAATTCGTCCAAGTCTTTGAGCGCGTCCTCACCGACATTCGGAATGTCATAGGTGATTTCTTCGGGACCCAGTTTGGTATCCCGCGCTTCGACTTCGTGCTTCTCGATGTGAATCGAGGTGAATTTGTCTTGACGTAGCAGTTCTTCGCTGATCAACAGCGCGTCTTCGTAGTTGCCGCCGTCCCAACAAATGAACGCGCCCAGCACATCATGACCCAACGCCAGCGAACCGAGATACGTGGACGAACTGTCCGCGATCACTTCGCCTTTCTTGATGATCTGACCTTTGACCACAATCGGACGCTGATCAACACACGTCGATTGGTTGGAGCGGTTGTACTTACGCAGACGGTAAATGCGTTCGTCGCCGTTGGTGGTGTGAACGATGATGCGATCACCTTGCACGCTGGTGACTTCGCCTTCTACGTCCGACACCAACACCTGACCGCTGTCATAAGCGGCTTGTGCTTCCATGCCCGTGCTGACAATCGGAACGTCAGGGCGGAGCAGGGGGACGGCTTGGCGCTGCATGTTTGAACCCATCAGGGCGCGGTTCGCGTCGTCATGTTCCAAGAAGGGGATCAACGCGGCGCTGATGCCCACGATTTGACGCGGGGCAATGTCGATGTAATCCACCCGACGCGCCGGAACGACTAAGAATTTCTGGTTATGACGTGCCGACACGCGATCCGTGATAAATTCGCGGCGTTCACCCAACAACGAGTTCGCTTGCGCGATCACGTAGTTGTCTTCTTCATCTGCCGACAGGTAGATGATCTCAGGGTCAACGAACGGCATAATCGGCACTTTGTCGATTTTTGCCAGTTTCTTGGCGATCTTCTCATCAACGATTGTGCCTTCGTTTGCAAGCACCTTGCCGTCAGCGTCGGTCACATCTTCACGGATGAGCCGCCCAATAATATCGGGGGCGCTGCCCGCGAGGAACTTGGTCACGCGGCGGTAGGGTGTTTCGACAAAACCATACTCGTTGACACGGGCATAGCTGGCGAGACGACCAATCAAACCGATGTTCGGACCTTCTGGCGTTTCAATCGGGCAAATGCGACCATAATGGCTGTGATGCACGTCACGGACATCGAAGCCCGCACGTTCACGGCGCAGACCACCGGGACCCAACGCCGACAGCGTGCGCTTGTGCGTCAGTTCTGCCAGCGGATTGGTTTGTTCCATAAACTGCGAAAGCTGCGACGACCCGAAGAACTCACGGATGGCGGCGACCACTGGACGAATGTTGACCAGTGTCACAGGTGTCATGTTTTCCGACTCGCGGATCGACATGCGTTCCTTGACGACACGTTCCGTCCGGCGCAAGCCAACGCGCAGCTTGTTCTGGATCAATTCGCCAACCGTCTTGACGCGGCGGTTGCCCAGATGATCGATGTCGTCTTTCGCTGCCTTATTCGTGTTGATCAGGATCATGCGTTCCAGCACCTTCACGATGTCTGCCTTCGTGACTGTGCGCGTCTTGCGGTCAATGGTGCTGTCCAAACCGAGTTTCTGGTTCAGCTTGTAGCGTCCGACGCGCTCCAAGTCGTAACGCCGTTGGTCGAACAACTGGCTTTCCAGATATTCGCGGGCGTTATCGAGCGTGGGCGGGTCGCCGGGACGCATACGACGGTAGAATTCGATCAAAGCCGCTTGCGCGACGGTTTGATCTTTTTTCGGTTCCCAGACAGGTTCCATTTTGAGCGTGCTTGCCATGAACTGATGATCAGGGTCAGTATCGACTGCTGCGAACAGACCGATCATTTCTTCATCGCTGCCCGTCTTAATGGGCGAGTTTTCGACGGGCATGTGGTCATCAACCGCCGCCAGCGCCCGCAGCAAAATCGTCACAGGGATCGTGCGCTTGCGGTTGAAGCGAATCGCAAGATAGTCGCTCTTGCGTGTCTCGAACTCCATCCACGCGCCGCGATCCGGGATCAGCTTACTGTTTGCCAGCAAGCGACCCGTTGTGCGGTCTTCTTCTGCGTCAAAATAGACGCCGGGAGAGCGGATCAACTGGCTGACCACCACGCGCTCTGTCCCATTAATGATGAACGTTCCCTTTTCTGTCATGATCGGGAAGTCACCTAAGAAAATGTCCGAGGTTACGACTTCATCGCCCGCTTCACGATTGACGAGCGCCACGCGAATATACAGCGGGGCAGCATACGACATATCGCGTTCGAGGCAAATTTCTTCACTGTACTTCGGTTCTTCAAACCAGTAACGCAAGCCAAACTCTTGCGCCTCACGGCTGTTGCCGGGAAAGTACAGTTTAAGGTTGCCGTTGTAGCTCTCAATTGGACTGATCTCGTCAAACAGTTCCGCCAGACCATGCTCTAGGAACCATTTGAACGCATCTACCTGCACCTCGATGAGAGACGGCAACTCTTGAACATCGGGGGTACGGGCATAGTTCTTGACTTGAGTCATTCGTTGCAAAGCACCGCTCCTCAGTCTAAATACGAGTGAATCAAAAAAAGGGAGACGATAGTTTCTGTATCTACCGTTCCGCTTGTGTACTGTGATTTAGTGCAGACTTGGGCGCATCCCCACCACGAGGCAAATAGTGATAAGACGTGAAGTGGCATTATAATGCAAAAGCACGTTAAGTGTCAACTGGGATGTGAAACTTGCTCTCAAATCAAATCCATTTGAGTGCTGGGGGAATTGAATTTAATATACTCCGTTTTTTCGTACTTGGCAAGTAGGTTTGATCTCTCCTAACCACTCACGAATCTTGGACTATACCGGCAGCACTATACATCACACACTCACCTCACGCAGGGTGATTTGCTCATCCGTCCGCGAGATCGGCTGATGTTAGCGCGGTAGGGAAATCGGCGGGAACAAATTGCTTTTTTCTCATATACTATGATCGTTAGTAAACATAGTTTTTGAGGAAATTAGGAGGCTGTCCCATGCCGTTCAGCTTACGTTGGCCCACCCAGTACCCCACTATCATTCAACCGTTCGGGGTGAACCGGACAGGTGTACCGAGTTTTTATACAAGATTTGGCTTGCCCGCCCACGAGGGGATCGATTTTGTAGCCCCGACAGGCAGCGAGATTTATGCATGTGCGGACGGCAAGATCAACGAGATCAGCCGTGACGGGAAACGGGAGGGTGAGCCACACGCCTACGGCATACAGGTGCGTATCACCCATAAAACATCCGATGAAGGGGAATACGAGACGATCTACGCGCATTTGATGCGACCCGCAGAGGGATTGCAGGTGGGGCAAACCGTCACCGCAGGGCAGTTAATCGGCATTGCCGACAATACAGGGAATTCGCGGGGCGATCATCTTCACCTCACCTTGAAACGCAAGGGCGCGACCAGACGAAACGAAACGGGTTTCGTGATGGGCAACGGCACGCACGTCAATTACCCCCATGACATTATTGACCCGACACCGTTCCTCGAACCGTTCACAGGCGAAATGCCGAAACCTAATCCCGTCGATAACATGAAGTTTCTTGCCGATGTCACCATCCCCGATGAGTCTATCGTCCCGGCGGGAGCAACCCTTACTAAGACGTGGCAAATTCGTAACAGTGGCACAAGCGATTGGACAGAAGGTTACAGGTTGGAATTCAGCGAGAATACGCCGATGAGCAGCCTCAAAAGTGTGCCGATTCCTGCTATTGTCGTTGGTGAAGAAATCGACGTGTCGGTCAATTTGACTGTACCGGACATCCCCGGACGCTACCGCACGACCTACCGCGCCAAAAATGCTGAAGGCGAAGAATTTGGCGCGGCGTTGTTCATGATCATTCGCGTAGTGAACGCATAACTTACCTCAGTTTTGGATAGCTTTAATTCAGCCTTAAATCGTCTCTGAACAGTGTAACTTTCAAACCCGTTCTGAAACGTTCTGCTCCCCCTCTCCTGCTTTTGGGAGAGGGGGCTGGGGGGTGAGTCTAAAGCGAGAGCTATCCGAAACTTAGGTTAACTATACCTCTTATGGTAGGGGCATGGGGACTCCATGCTTCTACATCGTTACCTAACTCACCTTACGCAGATCGTTATTTCTGACCCCACCCCCGACCCCTCCCCGAATTCGAGGAGGGGAGCAAGCACACTCCTGTTTGCGCCCTCCCCTGAATTCGGGGGAGGGAGGCGAGCGCAGC
>JBBQRJ010000259.1:0-6870 GCA_038214955.1 Aggregatilineales bacterium
TGTGCGCTCACCGAAACCGTGAACGAAAGTAGAACGATTAAGAGAAGAAACAATTTTTTGAATTGCATGTGTTACTCCTTAACTCGCAAACGGACGCGCCGTTGCGCGTCCCTACGAAAATAACGTTCATGATGGATCAGCCTTTGACGCTGGTGACGGCAATCCCTTGAACGAACTGTTTCTGGAACAGGATAAATAAAACCAATGTGGGAATCGAGGTCAACAGTGCGGCAGCCATCGCTACGCCCTGTCGAGACGCACCCGAAAACGGATCGATCATGGTGGTCATAACGAGCGGCAGAGTCCGCATTTCTTCTGAACGAATCGTGACAAGGGGCCACACGAGATTGTTCCACTCGCCTAACCAGATGAAAAGACTCATCGACACCAACGCGGGACCGATCAGCGGAAGGACGATGCTCCAGAAAATGCGAAATTCACTCGCGCCATCTAACCGCCCCGATTCGAGCATTTCATCGGGGAGCGTCATCATGTACTGGCGCAAGAAAAATAGTGCGAAGGCTTTAGGCAGCGCCGGGATGAGCAGCACCCACACCGTATCGATCCAGCCGAAGGTGTTGACATTCAGGTAGTTGGGGATAATCGTCACCTGCCACGGAATCATCATCGAGGCGACGAACACAAGGAACAGGAATTGGCGTCCCGGAAATTTATGTTTGGCAAGCGCATACGCCGCCAATGCTGCCAGCAGCAGTGACGCAAACGTGATCGAACCGGAAATAAACGCGCTGTTGAACATATAGCGGAAGAAACCGCCCTCAGTGCCGGGATAGAGTTGAAACAGTCCTCTGGTGTGATCGGGCGGCTGTTCGCCAAGCGGATCGTAGAAGCTGTTGAGCGTCGGCTGTTCGATGATGAAGGTCGGCGGAATGCGGTTCAGTTCCGGCACACTCTTAAATGCGCCAAGTACCATCCAGTAGTATGGAATGAGCATGATCAGCGCCAGCACGAGGGCAAACCCCAACCCGCCGCGCCGCAGCCATACGGTGGTGCGATCTCGATATTCCATCGTTAGTAAGCCTCGTTAACACGCCCGACACGCAAATTGATCAGCGTGAGGACGAAGATAATGGCGAATAGAATCCATGCAATGGCAGAGGCATAACCCATGCTGAACAAGCGGAAACCTGCATCATACAGGTAAGGCACAACAGTCAAGCCGGAGTCCAGCACGCCGCCCATGCCTTCTGAACTGGCAAAGAGGATGTAAACCGCTTCAAAGATTTGGAAACCGCCAATAATGCTGGTGATGGTGACGTAAAGCGTCGTCGGACGCAGCAGCGGAAACGTGATACGCCGGAACATTGCCCAGGGCGTAGCGCCGTCAATGGCGGCAACTTCATACAACTCAGCCGGGATGTTTTGCAGCCCTGCGAGGAACAAAATCATGTTATAGCCAATGCCGCCCCAAATCGACATGATGACCAAGATCGGCATTGTCCAGTTAGCATCATTGAGAAACGAGATCGGCTCTGTCACCGCACCCGTTTGTAAAAGCACATAGTTGATCAACCCATAGGGCTGTCCCCTGAACAACCATCCCCAAACCACCGTGACCGCAATACTCGCCGTCACCGAAGGGAGGAAGAAGATCAGGCGGAGGACATAATTAGTAGGCGATTGTCGGCGTAGAATCATGGCAACCATAAGACCAAAGACGATCCTACCGATCACCGTCCACAGCACAAACGTCAGCGTATTGATGAGCGATGTCCAGAAGCGCGTATCTTGAGCGCCAAGCACATATTGATTACCGAACAGCGAGAAGGTTTTCCAATCGGTGTAGCCTTCTGTCAACACATCACGCGGACGCACAAACCCAAGATCACACGCCCTGCCCTCTTCGGCTTCCCACGCGGCGACTTCGCTGAATGGGATTTTACTGCGCCCGCATTGATAGATGCGTTCGCCCGTCGTTTCGTCAAACAAAGCGGGTTGTTCGCGGATTTCAAGACTGAGCAGTGTGATATAGTTTTGCAATCCTACAAATTCAGACTCATCAGTGGCTACCGCGCTGTAGTCATAGGTGCTTACGACAGCCGATTGGATGAGCGGCAAAACCACGAAAATGATGAACGGCACCAGAAATGGCAGCACCATCAAGTAGGACACTCGTGACCGCCAGATTCGCATCCAGATCGTCGATTTATTGATATTCCGCTGTGCAGTGCGTGGACTCGAAGGACTAACGGATAAAGAATCTACACTCATAATAGCTCCGTAAGCCAAAACATTTAACGAAATAGACCGCCGGGGGTTCACCCCGGCGGTTCTTTTTGGATGCTACACTTATGAATTAGCTGCCGAATTCGACGAGCGCGGCGTTCAGAACATCTTCCAGTTCAAACAGCGCGTCCTCAAAGTCCATTTCTTCAAACAACACCGATTGCAGGATGAGGTCAACGTCAGCGTTGCTTTCTTCCCAACCAGCACAGTTGGAAGGACCTGATGCATCGGCAAGCTGCGCGGTGAGTGCCGCACGGACTTCATCGCCACCCAGAATGAACTGGTAGTTGTCGGGCTGCGGGGGAACGTGAATCGAGTTGGCGTTGGCAAGCGACAGATCAATCAAGGCTTGCTGCGCTTCGGTGGTGCTGAGGAACATCATCAGGTCAAATGCTGCATCAACGTTCGGGGAGTACGAGAAAATGCCCATACCCTTGCCACCGATGAAGGCGTTATAGCTGCCCGAAGGACCGGCCGGAAGCGGTGCAACCGACCACATGCCTTCAATTTCGGGGTGTGCGGCATTGATGCCCGTCGCTTCCCATTCACCACTAAAAATGTAATCGGCTGTGCCAGCCGCCAAACCATCGGCAACCGGAACTTGTTCCGCAGGGAAGCCATAATCATCATACAGTGCGGCGTAGAATTCGAGCGCCGCCAAGCCTTCTTCGCTGTTGATCGCTGCTGCGCTGCAATCTGCATTGTACCAATCGCCGCCAGCCTGCTTCAGCACGCCCTGAAAACCGAGCCACGAGGCATTGCCCCAACTCCAGCCGCCCGTCAAACCCGCTTCGGATGCCGCCGCGACATCATCCCACGTCGCGGGGGCTTCAAGTCCAGCCGCTTCAAAAGTGGCGGTATTGTAGTACATGACCATCGTGTCGAGGTTGAAGGGGACGTAGAAGACTTCGCCTTCTGTCGTCAAAATGGCGCTGTAGAATGCGGGATTGCTGATTTCGGCAACTTCTGCAATTTGATCAGGATACAATTCGCTCAGTTCGACCATGCCGCCGAGGCTGCCAAGTGAAATGCCCCAACTCATCCCGCCGATGATGATGTCTGCGCCTGAACCACCCGCGACTGCCGCTAAGGATTGTGCGTAAGCATCACCCCAACCGACTGCGGTCACGGTGACAGGCGTACCCGATGTTTCTGTCCACATATTGGCGACTTCTTGAAGGATGGCTGCGCCGGTATCATCGCCGGTGAGCCAAACGGTGATCCCTGATGATTGGGCATTCGCGGTGAATCCGATGGAGAGTGAGAGAAGTAGAACGACAACGAACAACAGTTTGTGCTTCATATTGGGAACTCCCTAAATAGAACAAGTGCATAAGTGAAACTAGTAGACCGGCAAAGCCGTAGCTAAGGGGTCGAAAAACTCCTTTCTCCCAACATTCAATTCATCGATCACACACCCATCAGGGTGTTAATCTTCTAAACGACGCACGCTCTCACGAATGATCAGTTGAGTCGTGACCAGTGTTGTGATAGCTGCACGCTCATGATCGCCCACGCGATCTCGCAGCAAACGCAGCGCCATTGTCCCCATCAACACTTTATCTACATGGATGGTGGTCAGGGCGGGCGTCACTTCTTGCGCTAGGTCAATATCGTCAAAACCAATGACGGACAGGTCATCGGGGACGTTGTAGCCTAATTCGCGGGCGGCATTCATCACGCCGATGGCGCTTTCGTCGTTACACGCAAAAACTGCGGTGATCTGGGGGGAGCGGCGCAGTAAACGAATCGTTGACTCGAAGCCGCTGACCCGATTGTGAATGCCCTCTTCGATATAGCGATCTTGAATGCCACGCATTCCTAACGCTGCCAGATAGCCGCGACGACGTTCCAGAACGCTGGGGTACGATTCGCTGTTACTGCCGATTAACCCGATATGGCGATGTCCATTGTCAAGCAAATGGTTTACTGCACTCACCGCACCGTTGAAGTTGTCGATCAATACGCTGTCGAACGACTCGGTAGAGGTGTAACCATCGATGAGTACGATGTTGCAATCGGCACGACGGCTAATATCGGCAATGGATTCTTCGAGAAACGCACCCACAATGATCACACCATCAACCAGTTCGTTGAGCAGCATCCCCGGCAGACTCGCCGTGTGGTTGCGTTCATCTACTTCGACGGTGGCGTACATCAGGTTCATGTTGTTGCGCTGACATTCACGTTCGACACCCGCAATGATGTACGAGTAAAACGGATTGACGACAAGGGGATCACCGCCGCGCATTTTGGTGATCAAGCCAACAGTAGAAAGTTGAGACACTAGCGGAGAATTGGTGACGATCTTCTGGCGATAACCCAACTCAGAAGCGGATTGCAGTACCCGTTCGCGCATTTCTGACGAAACAGTTGCCTTGTTGTTCAAGACTTGCGACACGGTACTGAGAGCGACATCTGCTTTTGCAGCAATATCACGTAGGGTTGGATTTTTTGCCATAACAAACCTAACTAAGCAGCTAAAAAACAAATCAAACTTGTTCGAGAATTGTTTTTAGGATATATTCAATAAAACACTTTGTCAAGAAATCGTTGAAAAAGGACAAATAGAACTCATGATTACGAATGCTGCCCCTCCCCGTGTCACGATGGTGGGCAACTCACTTCCAAATATTCCTTGGGAAGATCGTCCTGCTGGTTCAAATGAAGTTTTGTGGCGTTACAGCGGCAACCCGATCATCCGGCGCAATGCAACGCCCACCTCGAACAGCATTTTCAACAGCGCCGCCGTCACCCATGAGGGCAAATTCGCGGGTGTGTTTCGGGTGGACGATACGCGCCGCATCATGACGCTGCACACGGGGCGCAGCGATGATGGAGTCAACTGGAACATTGAACCGAACCCGATTGAGTGGAAGTTCAACGATCCCGAATTGAGCGAGTTCGCACATCGCTACGATCCCCGCGTGGTGTGGCTGGAAGATCGCTACTATGTGACGTGGTGCAACGGTTATCACGGACCCACCATCGGGATCGGTTATACGTTCGATTTCAACGAATACACGTTCGTAGAGAATGCGTTTCTACCCCACAACCGCAACGGTGTATTGTTTCCGCGCAAGATCAACGGCAAATACGCCATGTTCAGTCGTCCAAGTGACACAGGTCATACGCCCTTCGGTGATATTTTCTACAGCCAAAGCCCGGATATGATCCACTGGGGCAATCACCGTTTAGTGATGAAACCGAAAGGTTGGCGCTGGGAAAGCACAAAAATCGGTGCGGGTCCCATCCCGATTGAGACGAGCGAAGGCTGGCTGCTGATCTATCACGGTGTGCTGACCTCTTGCAACGGCTACGTCTACAGCATGGGCGCTGCCCTGCTTGACCTTGATCAACCCTGGAAGGTGATTCATCGCGCCGCGCCTTACCTGATGTCGCCGCAAATGCTGTATGAATGTGTGGGCGATGTGCCGAACGTGGTGTTTCCGTGCGCGTCTCTGCATGACCCTGACACGGGACGAATCGCTATTTATTACGGGGCAGCCGACACGGTGACGGGGTTAGCGTTCACCAAAATTGATGAACTGGTCGATTTCGTCAAAGACAATTCGGAGCTATAGGAGCTATAACGCGACCCCCTCCCCCGACCCTCCCCCGAATTCAGGGGAGGGAGCAAGACAACCTCACCCCCGACCCCTCTCCGAACGGAGAGGGGAGCAAGACAGCACATCGTATCCGGGCGGGGACATTGCCCCGCCCCTACGAAAAACAGGGGTGAGGCTTTAGTTAGCTCCACAGCCGATCATGGGAGCGTTCGTCGTCCCAGAAGGTCGAGTCCTCGAAGTAGCCGCCACCGCGCACGATGTCCATGCAGTCACGCAGCGCGGTTTCTTCGACAGTGGTGAAGCCTAGACCGGGCGTTTCGGGGACAACCGCATACCCATCCTGAATTAATGGCTTCGGAATGCCATTGAGGATGTTGTCCCAGAACTCAAGATCAACCGAGTGATTTTCCAGCACGTAGAAATTCTCTGTCGCGGCGGCACAGTGAACATTCGCCAAAAACGACACAGGCGATCCGGCAAAGTGCATCGCCATCGCTACGCCGTGATCCTGCGCCAAGTCACCAATTTTCTTGGTTTCCAGAATGCCGCCCGCCGTCGCAAGGTCAGGATGAATGACCGAGACGGCGCGGGCTTGCAGAAGCGGCAAGAAATTCTCCTTCAGGTAGATGTCCTCGCCCGTGCAAATGGGCGTCATGACCGCTTGCGACAGGCGCACATATTGATCGGTGAACTGCCACGGGATCACATCCTCATACCACGCCAGCAAAAACGGATCGAGCGCACGCCCTAAGCGAATAGCCGATTCCACTGTGATATGCCCGAAGTGATCTGCCGCGAGTGGAATTTCGTAGCCGATCACGTCACGCACTTGGCGCACATAATCGACCAGAAATTCGATCCCTTTCGGCGTGATCTGAATCCCCGTGAACGGGTGCATGATCGTGTTCGTGTCGAGCATCTCCGGCGGGGCGTTCAATGTGCCGGGAACATCTTTCAGCAGTCCGATCCCCACATCCATTTTGAGAAATTTGAACCCGCGATCCATGCGCCGCTTGAGGCGTTCGCCCATGCTCTTACCATCGGGCGTTGAATC
>JBBQRJ010000260.1:0-6854 GCA_038214955.1 Aggregatilineales bacterium
GGGGTCGGAGATACCAACACCGTTGACCGTGAACACGCCGTCGGTCAAATTGAACGTGACCGCTTCACCCGCCAACGTATCGAGCGTAGGTCCGCCCGTCAAGTTGCGGAAGAAATAGCGCCCTTCAATGACATGCATCAACAGAATAGGCTGGAGTCCATCCCCAAGCATCAACGCCTGTTCAGGAGTCACGCCCATCACTTCCAACGCTGCGGTGAACGCATCATTGGTGGGGGCAAGCACGGTGAAAGGACCTTCACCTTCAAGGGCTTCACGAAGACCCGCAGCGTCAATCGCTGCCAAAAGCGTCGTAAAGCGTCCGTCCGCATCATTTTCGAGGACTTCAAGGACACTAGGACGCTCTTGCGCGAACGCAGGGATCACCGAAAGGAGAAGAATTACCAAAAACAGAAGCATACTTCCAATTTTACGCATCAAACGCCTCCTGAGCGTGGGAGTAGAGCAAGTTATAACAAGTAACGTTTATTGTAGCGTAAAATAGGGGAAAAGTGTCAATGAAATATGGGTGAGTGTTTAAATTTTGTTGAATTGAGTTAACTTAAGTCTTCGGTAGCTCGTTGGGAGGGTGTCCTGTCAGCGCGTAGACCGCTACGCCAATGGAGGCGATCAAGAATCCAGCCAGCATCCCCACCGCTTGCAAAGAGCCAAAAAACACGTCACTGTTCTCGGTGCGCGGGTGTGAACCAAAACCGAACACATCTGCCAGACCGACCATGCCCGCGAGTACCAGCCCTGTCAACGCAAGACGTATACCGATTTGCTGTGCCAGCACCGCACCGCGCTTGTCATAGAACGTGAATTTGACGTACATCAACGCGCCGAGAATCAGCAGCGAAAACCCGCTGAGAATGCCCGCAAATTGGACAATGCCAATGCCTTCTGTCGGGTTGCTGAAACCGATCACGCCGGGAAACAGGCTCATGAAGGTGAGGACAATGCCCAGTGCGCCAATGGCGATTCCGAATTGTGCAACCCCGATCATGCCAGCGCCTGTTTCAGTTTGCGAAGGAAGTTCCCGCTCAAAATGGCTTCGATGTCGCTTTCGCTGTAACCGCGTTCGCGCAAACCATCGCCAATGGTGATCAAACTGCTGACCGTATCCATGCCTTCGGGGATGCTGGCGTAGCCGAACCCGCCGTCAAAGTCCGAGCCGATGCCGACATGCTGGGCGCTTCCTGTCACCTGACAAACGTGATCCATCGCATCCAGCACGACTGAGAACGGCACATCGGACTTGCGATCCCCTGCTGACCATGTATCGCTGAGGAAGCGGTTATAAGGAACAATCCCCATCACGCCGTCCCGTTCTGCGAGGCGAAGGATCATTTCGTCGCTCAGGTGGCGATCTGTATTGCGAAATTTGCGCGGGTTGCTGTGGCTGGCAATGACAATCCCCTGATACGAGTCCACTGCTTCTAAGTAGGCTTGTTCCGCCATATGCGATAGGTCGAGGATAGCGTTGAAACTCTGCAACACTTCGAGCAGTTCATAGCCTAATTTGGTCAAGCCCCCCGGCTGACTCGTGCCGCCGCAGTAGCGCGTCCCCGTCCAAGCCGGACCCACGACACGCACGCCGCGCTCGTACCATTCTTCAAACTGTTTCGGTTCAATGATCGGGTCGGCGTTTTCCATCAACACGACGAACCCTTCCACATGCTGATCGCTTGGCACACCGTCTGCCCACGTCGCTAAAACGGCATCCAGATCGGCACGGGTGAAAATCAAGCGGATTTTATCGGTTTCGTCTGCCAGCCGCTGATAGTAGTCAAGCTGTTTTATCGCCAGATCGTAGGCTTGGCGAGGAGTCTCATAGGTAGGCGAGTCTTCCAGCATCCCCGGCGACCCTTTCGGGGCAACGAACAGCGTCGAAAACGTGATCGCTACCCGCCCTAGAAGCGCATTCGGCAGCCCTACGGTAGCGATTCCATTTTCAGAAGTACCGCCCTCAACATGACGAATTTCGTAGGCGCTCCGGCGGTAGTCTCGCCCAAAACGGAGCGCGTTATAAGCAATATCCTCGTGTGCATCAATAACGATCATGACTCGAACCGATCTAGGAATAAAGGGGATAAGATGGGTGGGATTGTACGCCGTCGTTACTAGATTCGCCAACGATCCTTAAGGTTGAGTAAGAAAGTGTAACAAATCGCATCTGGCACATGACAATTAGACGTTAGTTCAATAAAGCGATTGGCTTTAAGCTAACGGTTGTGACCGAAAGCGGACTGACACTATTTCGACCCTAAGCGATAAAAGATTAATGAGGTCATTATGCAAAACAAGCCAAGTCCACTGACAGGCGGTTTGATCGGCGGGCTGCTCATGCTCCCGTTGATTGTGATCGCGGCGCTGGCGAATCAATTTATCGGGCTGACTTTCTTTCCCTTCGATATGTTCGACTGGATTGCACGCAACCTACCGGGAGCAGTGATCACCACCGGAATCGACTCGATGGTCACGGTCATTCGCGGGCTAAATCTGGGTCGCACCGATACGTCCGCTAAAATCGCGGAACAAATCATGGGGCTTACCCTGCTCATTGTGATCGGCATTGTGGCGGGCGCACTTTTCTTCGCCATCATGAACCGCGTCAGCAAAAAGCGCACGAACGGCATTGCTGGCGCGATTCTTGGTTTGATCGTTGGCGCGCCGATTGCCTTGATCACCCTGAGCGCCCCCGGCGCTGACCCGCTCGTTGCAGGGGTGTGGACGCTGCTGGCACTGTTGGTCTGGGGCGTCGTCGTGGGAGAAGTTTACGAACGCTTAACCTACCCGTTAACCACTACGACTCCTGTGGGGCAAACTGCCAGCGTCACCGCTGTAGATCGCCGTCAATTCTTGATTCAGCTTGGCGCGGCAACTGCGACGATCACGGTTGTGGGCGGGGGAATCAGCGCAATTTTGAACAACACCGCCACCGCCGCAGCAAATATTCCCGTGCCAGAAGCCACACTGGATGCCGAAACAGCGGCGGCGCTGCCTGTCTCGCGGGACTCGTTCACTGCTGTTCCCGGCACGCGCCCGGAAATTACCGCACTGCAAAATCATTACCGCATCGACATTCGCTCAACGCCGCTGGATATTGCCGAAGAAGGCTATCAGCTTCCCTTTACGACCTCGATTGGCGGCGAACCCCGCGAAATTGCCATGCTCACGCTGGACAATATTCGCAACGATTTCGAGCCGGAAGATCATTACATTACCATGTCGTGCATCTCTAACCCCATCGGCGGCGACTTGATCAGCACGATCAAATGGACGGGCGTCCCTATGCAAGACATTCTCGCGGGCGTCGAAATTCCCGCCAGCGCAACCCACCTCAAGATCACGGGCGGCGACGGCTTTGATGAAACAGTGGCGCTTGACCTCATCAACAATGATCGCCGCATCATTCTGGCGTATGCGTGGGATGATCAACCTCTGCTGGTAAAACACGGTTTCCCGCTGCGTATCCACATTCCCAATCACTTTGGCATGAAGCAGCCCAAGTGGATCATCGGCATGGAGTTCATCGAAGGCGATGAAGACGGTTACTGGGTGCGGCGTGGTTGGGACAAAGACGCCATTGCCCGCGCAACATCTGTCATTGACACAGTGGCGATTGATGCAGTCGAGACGCTTGAAGATGGTACACAGGTTGTCCCAATGGGTGGAATCACTTGGGCGGGAGATCGCGGTATCGCACAGGTGCAGGTACGCGCCGATGATGGCGAATGGCAGGACGCGGAAATTCTCGCCCCCATTTCTGACCGCACATGGCAGTTGTGGCGTTATAACTGGGCATTCAGCGAAGGTTATCACCAGTTAGAAGTCCGCTGCATCGAACCGGACGGCACGCCGCAGCTTGAGCGTGTAGCGCCACCGCATCCAAGCGGTGCAACAGGACTGCACTCGGTCACGGAGAGCTTTCCCGGTCAAGACGCATAACATGATATACTAGGGGCGCAGCAACTTGCGCCCTTTTTGTTTACCAAAAGAGCGATTCATTCAACAAACGGAGCAAAAATTTGTCGCGTTATTATTATTCTACCCAACCGTTTTTAGCTTGGTGTTTCAACCATTATTTTTACGGTGGTGTACATTTTGCGTGGGTGGGTGCGCCTTTTTACCCCTATAGATTGCCGAACCCTACATCATCTAGCCCATTTCGGATTTATCAAGATTTGTACGAGCCGTGGAAAGATCGGGATCGTTTTAGCAGAACTATTGCTCAAATGCGACTGGATGTGCGGAAGGGCGTGATCGCTGGCACAAACCCTCGATCCCTGAAACGACGGCGGTTGTTCCGATTGTGTGATGACATCAGCCAAGTTTTCTTTTATCCTATAGTTTACCGTGTTGATGTTGATCTGATTGCTCCCGTCCGACTTGAACTTGGAGGCTCTGGCGAAGAAGTCGGATCGCAAGAATTCAAGATTGTTGATTTGCATGAAGGTCAGCCCAACGAGTTTGACATCTTGTTTGCCGATTTTCAGGTCGAAGGCGTTCCATCCTACATGCTCGACTTATGGAATGGCGGATTTACAGAACGACAGGCGTTAGAGTTGCTGGAAACGAAAGGACTTGTATGAATCAGCATGAGTTTTCACCACGCTATCCAAGTCGTCCCCTTATGCAGTTTATTGTCAATAATGAGGGGCGTTACGAACTCTATACAGAGGCAATTACTCTGCTACACGACCTTGTTGTCGAACTCACGAACATGGACGGCAAATCACGCTTTACACCGCAAGAGATCAACAGAGAACTAGAAGCGATTGATCAACGGCTCATCGGGGCGCAAATTCGGGCTGCCGGATCGTCTAACCATACATCGTCTCGTCAAAAACTCGTTGAGGTTCGCCAAAATATTGACGAGAATCATCAGTTGGCGAACCGAATCCGAAACTTAAACGCAGATTTTGCTGCGGAATCTGTATACAACAAACCCACATCTGAGTTAACCCAAAACACAGCCCGTATTTTTGTGAGCGGTATGATGAGTTTGTATACGACCTTGCGTATCTTACATCGACAGTATGCCGCTCTCAAAGAAACGCCGGACAACTAGCCCGCGTAAATATCGCAGCCGGGAAACGTATAAGCGAAGGCATACCAGCGCACGAAAAGCTGTTTCGGGCGTTCTGGCTGAATTCGCCCATCTTCAAGATGCAGCATCCCCGCTCGAAACACATCCCCCGTACCGAGGTTGAGATCACTACCGCGCCACGTCGCCCGATACGCATCCGTGTAGAATGCGCCGGGGTTCGCATTGACCGGATCGACGTAAACGATCAAACGCCGCCCATCGATCACATCAATCAAGACATTGTTATGCACGTTTAAGCGCGTATAGGGATAATAACGGGCGGTATCATGTGTCCACACGCCTAAGCCCATATCAAGGCGTGGCATTCGCATATCTTCGCGCGCATCCAACGTCCTGAGCAGCCTATCGCTGAGGGCGGCTTCGCGTGGGTCAGCCAGCGTAAAGCGATATTCTGCTTCGGCGTCCATTTGTTCGCGCACATTCAACTGTGAAAAGATCAACCGTGCATCAGGGTATGCCTCTAATGCCGTCTTTGCAGTCATGGGCATCATCACGCCAAGCGGGGGCAGAATCGTGCCTTTCTTCTCGCCATAGAGACATTCACCCGTCAGGTGATTCCAGTACGATCCGGTTTCCATATCCGACAGCAGAGTCATGGCGTTATACATGGCATTGCCCGCGAAGTGATGCACTTTACCGTCTACCGACGGGTCAAAACTCGCGCCCGCGTTACACACGACACAAAACGAAACCATCCAAGCATGTCCCTCGTGTTCGCCTTGTATCACATGATGAAAAGCAAGGTGGAGCGTTTGAAAAACAAACGTCGCTCCCGCTAATTGAAGGAGCATGACGCGGGTATCCGGCGCGATCATGTCAGCTTCAACCGCGTTCGCCAGTGAGAAGGTTTTCTTGACAACCAGCGGATTCCATGTCGGTTGGTCAAAAACCAACACACGGTCTATTTTGAATTCAGATGTCGCTAGGGGATTGATGGGCATTATGGACGCTCCCAAAACGGTTGGTTTTTGCAGTCCATTATATGCCCCGATTCGTTAACCAACGGGTAGTGGTTGCGGAGTAAGTGATGAATGATGATCATGCGCCACGATTTCCGTACATTTATCGCCGCCAGACAATTCGTTACCAGCGATGCTTAATCATCTCGACCACTGTTTGCGCTTCAACCCGAACGTTGCGTAATGGACCCAGCCCCCTGTAAAACCAGCCGACCAGATACAGCCCGTCAAGCCCTTCAACTTGATAGGTTTTTCGCTCAATCCGAATATGCCAACCGTCGTCATCCAGTGCATAAGGAAAGTCGAGAAAATTCAGTACGGGTCGATACCCTGTCCCGAAAATCACTGTATCCACTTCCAGCGATGTGCCATTTTCTAACACCGCGCAGCGTCCCTCGAACCGTGCGAGACCGTCCATCGTTTTGATCGTCCCGGCGCGGATCGCATCCACCAGTTCATGCCCGCGCACAGGCGCAGAGGTACCAACGCGATCCTCACGGTTAGGCGCGAACTTCAAACCGAGTTCTTTGGCATCGCGGTAGCCCTGATACACCAGCTTATTGAGCAATCGCTTTCGCCAGCGTTCCGGCAGTGGCTTGAGCAAAATTTGCCACGCGGTATTCGGCAGACCGTAGGGGTATTTTCGCGCCAGCAAAATATCGCTGCGAACGGACAAATAAACAGGATTAGCCGCGTGATCCCCCAACGCCACCGCAATATCAGCCGCGCTGGGACCGCTTCCTACGAGCAGCACACGCTGACCGTTAAAATCCTCTGGCGCGTGG
>JBBQRJ010000261.1:0-6848 GCA_038214955.1 Aggregatilineales bacterium
TACCAGCCCGCGCTTTCCCCCGCGAGGCGTTTGCCTAACTGGTACGAAAGTGGGATCGTGATCAAGCCCATAAACAACGAGAATAGCCGGAGCGAAAAAACGCTGTCCCCTAACAACGTGGTGTGGAGATTGATCAACACATAGTAGAGGGGAGGGTTGGTCAAGTCGGCATTGAACGCGGCGATCAAGTTGGGCTGCGCCCCCGCATAGGCTGACCAGCCTTCATCAAACCATAGGCTCTGGGTTTGAATTCCATAGAGGCGCAGTGCTGCCGCCAACAAAACGAGCAAGAGTAAACGTGTACGCATGGGGAGACTTTATTCCAGCACACGCATTCAGTCAAACCGAAAAACGTAAGAAAACGTTATAGTCCCTTGTGTGTGAGGCGAGAAAGGTTACAATGAATTTGAACTTGTTAAGAGGATTAGTTGAGTCTTCTATGCCTGATGATCAGAAACCCAACTCCCCACCCGTACCACCCGCTTCTATGCAGCCGAAGCCGGATGCGGTACCCGTGTCTCCACCCAAAGTCGAACCGACAGTGGTTTCGCCGTCGCCCAAACCGGAATCCGCCCCGGCAGCGCAGCCAAAAATCGAACCCGTGAATGCTGCTCCACCGTCCAAACCGGAATCCGCCCCGGCAGCGCAGCCAAAAATCGAACCCGTGAATGCTGCTCCACCGTCCAAACCGGAATCTGCCCCGGCATCGCAGCCAAAAGTCGAACCTGTGAATGCTGTGCCACCATCAACACCCGAACCCATACAAGCTAAAACTGAATCTGTCAATGCATCACTGACGTTTATTCCACCCAGTAGACCCGACTCGATTCCTAAGCCCGATGCCCCCCGCGCCCAAAAGTGTGCCGTGTGCGGAAATATGAATCGTGTCGGTATTCTAGTTTGCGAGAACTGCGGGACAAATCTTATGACTGGACGTGAAGCAACTGTAGGAACGAAAGATATTGGACAGCATCCCATCAGCGGACTCGTGACAGACACGCATGAGATGATGATCAATACAGCGGGTGGCGGGCGTTTTGAAGATAACATGATGCTGCGCCTCGAAATTGACGGCGCACCCACGCCCATTGTGATTTATCCCAAACTGGAAACCTCACTAGGGCGGCGTGATCCGGGGACGGGGGGCGCACCGGATATTGATCTCACGGCTTATGCAGGTTATCGCAAAGGCGTGAGCCGCAACCATGCCATGATGCGTCTGAAAGATAAAATTCTCGAAATTTACGATCTGGGAAGCAGTAACGGGACGCTAGTCAATGGCATTCGTTTAAGCGCCCACCAACCGCACGCGCTGCGCGATGGTGATGAGATCACCTTAGGAAAAATGGCGATCCGCGTGCTGTTTCAAGTCAGAAATCGCACAAAGAGTTTGAGCTAATCGCCAAAATCTGCGCGATTTCTGCCGAGGCGACTTGCGAGGCATCGGCTAATCTCGGTTAGTAACCTAAAATCTGTGCGATTTCCGCCGCTGCCTTCTTGGTTGCAAACAAGACATGGCTTAGGCGGGCGTTCTTCTCCACCAATACAGCAACCGAAGCGCGACCCGCCGGGTACACCACCATCACGCCTTCTTCGCCTTCCATCAACAGGCGTTCCAGATCGCCTTGTGCCAACCGTCCCAAAGTGCGCTCTGCTAACCCGATCAACGTGGCAGACATCGCCGCGACCTGCGGGCTGCTCGTCGGGTTCTCATGCGGGTTTTCCTCATCACCGGGCGGGTAGGCAGCAACTAGCAAACCATCAATGTTCACAATCACAGATGCCTTGACCCCATCAACCGCGATGTGCAGGTTCTTCAATGTACGCTCTAGGATTTCGCTCCGGTATTCCTGAGCCATTTACAAACTCTCTTCCAGCGGTTACGCGGTAAATCTATCCTTTTGTCAGTATATCCGAACTATCTCACTTCCTCAATAAATGTTGCGGGGCGGTGATGACAGCTTTGCAGGACAGGCGTACTGTGTCCTCACATTTTACGCGCATCTTCTTCCGCAAAACGAGCGAGTAAATACTTTTCTTCTTCGCTCAAATGCGCTTTACGCAGTAAATCGGGGCGTTGATGCCACGTTCGGCGCAAGCCTTCTTCTCGCCGCCAGCGATCAATCTCTGCGTGATTACCATCGAGTAGGACTTTAGGCACACTCAAGCCGCGAAACTCTGCGGGGCGCGTATATTGCGGTCCTTCGAGGATTCCATCAGCGTGACTTTCCCGATCCGCGCCACCTTCCGCGCCCAACACACCGGGAATATGGCGGATCACCGCGTCTACGATGACCATTGCCGGAAGTTCGCCGCCCGTGAGGACGTAATCGCCAATGCTCACCTCATGCGTGATGACCAGTTCGCGCACGCGGTCATCAATGCCCTCGTAATGCCCGCACACCAGCGCGATTCGTTCCTGTTTCGCAAGCCATGTCGCCATGTCGTGCGAAAATAGCTGCCCTTGTGCCGACATCAGCAGCACAGGTGATTTGGGCGGCGCGTCTGCCATCACCGACTCGATGGCGCTCACCATGACGGTTGGCTTCAGCACCATGCCGCCGCCGCCGCCATAGGGCGTATCATCAACCGTATGGTGACGATCCGTTGTCCAATCGCGGATTTGATGCAGATGCAGATCAAGCAGTTGGCGATCTCGCGCCTTCCACAACATGCTTTCGGTCATGGGACCCTCGAACATCGAGGGGAATAGCGTAAAGATGTCAATTCTGAGCATAAAACAAAATGCCTCCGTGTAAACTAATTCTAGCTTGCGTCTGTCCATCGTGCATCGCATAATTTGATGTTGGAGGATTCATGAAGCGAATATGCCTGATCGCTGCCTTGCTGATGATTTCAGCGTGCAGCTTGAATACGCCTGCACCGCCGCCCGATGTGCCGCATGTGCAGTTCATGTTTCCGATGGATTCGGTATCGGTGAGCGCGGGGACAGATTTACAGATCGGGTTGGTCGCAACCGATTCCGCCGGGATCGCTCGTGTTGAACTGCACATTGATGATGTGCCGCATCAACAGGCGAGTCCGGTGGAACAGGCGGCTGTTCCGGTCTTCACCGTCGATATGAACTGGTTGGCGCGGGGAAATGGTCTGCATTCTATGACCGCGATTGCCTACCGCCTCGATGGAACAGCAAGCGACCCCGTTATTATCCGTGTGAATGTAGTCAATGGGAACTAAAATGGCTGCTTATCTGAAACGAAGTGAACAGAAACCGACTCCGCCGTCTGACACGAAAACGCTCGACAAGCGATTTGATGCCAACGCCTACGAGATCAACATTGAAGGTGGGCGGGCAGATTGGAGCGCGATCAATGAGGTCGAAATTGCCAAAGCCGCCCGCATCAACTCTCCGGCGGGTTGGTTCGTCAAAAAGGTGATGTATGCGGGCGCGGAACGCTATCATGTCGGCGTGTTCTTTGATCGCGGCGAACTCGTGCTGACCAATGTCACGCGGGAAGCCGCGCAGTATGTGGTCGAAACGGTTGCCTACTATGCCACACAGCCGATCCGCTACACCGGGATCGAGGGAATCACGCAAACCGTCGAATCGTGAATCGATCCTATTCGTTTTTCGTATGGATGCGCGGTTGTTTTGCTCCCCCTCTCCTTTTTTCAGAGAGGGGGTTGGGGGGTGAGGTTGCTTGTGTGCGATGGCGATGGTGTCTACTTTATCTGATTCTTATTCTCTTGTCCGCCTGTCAATCGACTCCGCCGCGCTGGATTACGCTGGCAGAGGCGCAGCAGGGACGCGCTCCCGCTCTCTACGCACATGGGGGTCGTCTCACTGCGGTCTGGGTGGGCGCGGATTCGGCGGGTGTGCATCACGACGCCCGCCAGCAGATCAACGGTGAACTATCCCCAATAACCGTGCTGCCCCTGCCGCCTACCTACCCGTATGATCAACGCCTGTACCCCGCACACGATGACTCGATGTTTTTGCTCTGGCTAGATCGCAGTTTAGACGTGACGAGACTTTACGGCGCGTTGATCTCACCCGACCTAACGATTCAGCGTACCGCGCCGATCTCCGACGGACTCGCGCTGCGTTATTCCGCCGTGTCAGATGGTCAAGGCGGGCTGTGGGTGGCATGGAGCGGGGGATTGCTCTCTGAACCGACGCTGTATATGCGGCACATCGATGCTGAGGGACGCCCACTGGATCAATTTCGCATCGCGTCAAATGCCGAATACCCCACCATGATCCGCACGAATGAAGGCACAATCACGTTGTTCTGGATTCAAGCGGGGCAGGTGATGCGGGCGCGTTTACAGGACGGACTCGCGCTTGAAACACAGAACATCACCAGCACGATCAGCCTTGCGCCGGGAGATCGCCTGTACGATTTTAACGCCGCGCTCGATAGCACTCACGCTTATGTTTTCTGGAATGTCACGCGGGCGAATGGTCAACTAGAGACGTGGCTTGCATCCGGCGAGATCGCCGCACGTTACTGGAACGCGCCATCCTCATTTACGTTGTCTGTAAATGAGGATCAATCAGGATTGCCCCCTCTGCGCTGGGCATCCCCGCTCGTCGGACAACTCGACTCGCTGCTCGTTGCCGTTGAATCAAGGCTAGGGGTGGGGGTCGTAGAATTAAAAGGGGGAGCGATCATCGGCTACAGCACGGTCTTGCCTGACGTTTACCTGATCGGCACGCCAACGCTCGCCATGCGCGATCAAACGCTGGTGCTGGCGTGGTCAAACCCCGACGCCCCCCGCGCCCACCTCAATCTGTTAGAAATCAGTGGATAGTTCACAGTAGACAGTTCACAGTAAAAGCTGTTTTCACTGTGAACTGTCTACTGTCCACTTTATTTAACTCACTTTACGCAAGGTGTCAGTTTGACCCCCACCCCGCTCGCTACGCTCGCCTCCCTCCCCCGAATTCAGGGGAGGGCGCAAACAGGAGTCTGCTTGCTCCCCTCCTCGAATTCGGGGAGGGGTCGGGGGTGGGGTCAGAAATAACGATCTGCGTAAGGTGAGTTATTTAACAGGCATTCATGCGGTCAAAGATGTCCAACAGTTCGCCCGCCGCCTCGTAGATATCCTCGTAGTCGTTTTGTGCAGCCCGCTGACGCACCGCGACCAGCCCGCTTTGATGCACCTTGCGGAAATCGCCATACGGGAACTTGTGACGGGCTTTCGACCCTTCTTTTTCGTCCGTATCAACCGCCAGAAACCATTTGGCATAGTCGGCTTCGCTGTGCTTATCGAGGTAAGCGTTTTCCTCTTTTTCGTTGGGCTGTGCCGTTTTCCACGCCGTATTGATGATGTAACTGCCGTCGTCGATTAACTTGCGGGCATGTTCCAACGCTTCACAGTTCAATTTCACGGGCATGATCTGCACTCCACGCTATTTATACGAATTGCAATAATGACGGGGCAATCGAACCGTGTCTTACTTACGACACCGAGCGGAAGATCACCGTATATGAGGTGAGCGCCCGCGCCCCGCTCTCTGTTGTGCAGGGAACAGCCGACAGCGGACGCGAAACGGGGTCAGAACGTCCCGGCATTTCGATCAAGTAATCGCGCCCCGCTTCCATCTGGAAATCGGCATAACCCGCGCCTTGCTCCGGCTTGAGTCCCGTGAAAAACCGACTTTCGCCGCCGTCCCACCGTGCGCGAATCTCCAAACCGGGAATGCCTGTGCTGCCGTTCAACTCCACGACGAACACCTGAATCAAGCCGACATCACACGCCGTATTCACGGAGACGAGTTCAAAATCGTTTTGGGGAAGGCTGGTCGGCACAGCGACAAATAACGGCGTCGGCGTTGCGACATCCGATGCAGGAGTCGGTGTTTTGCTGGCGGGCGGTGTCAGCGTGACCGTCGCTGTAGGGATGTCAATCGTGACGATGCTGCCCGGATCATCGTTTGCGGGGATGACTTGATCGGCGCATCCGGTACGCCCTTGCAGTTGATAGAATCGCATCATCGAGCGGACGGCATTTAACCCGCTGGTGTTGTTCGTGTACCCGTTGGTTGCCAGCACACACGCCGTATCCGCCACCGCCTGAATGGGATCACCGGGTAGACGCAAACCCACCAGTCGATTGATCGCTGCGCCCATGTCACTGTCATAGGCAAAGCTCATCGTAATGGCGATCATGTACTGCGTTTTGTCGTCATCGGTCAACTGCCAGGGTTCGGTATCCACCACTTCGACGGGACTCAGCCCCCATGTGAAAAACAGCCCCGCGCCGATGCCAATCACCAAGCCGAGCATGATCCCTAGCACCGAAAACGGGCGGCGTGACCGTTGGAATTTGCGCGGAATCGCCTGTTCACTCATGATCCTTGCCCCAGAGGTCGGTACGGCTGCATGATCGGTGTTAAGCGTCCAACGCCCTCTGCCAAAATGACCAGTGCGCGAATGTCTTCCAGATCACGCGAATTGGTGATGAAGCGTTCGGCGGTTTCTTGCACAAAGGCGGGGATGTTTTCGACGTTCAAAATCCGCAGACGTTCCAACGCGCCGCTGAGGTCGCCATCGGCACGGTAGCCGTCTGCCACCATGATGGTGTAATCATCTTTATAGCGCTGCGCTAACGCGCTGGCGGGGCTGTCAATCGTTTGCGTCGGGAACTGTACCCATCCGATGTACAGTCCGATCAGTACGCCGACGATCAGCGCGGCAGCCAGCGAGAGCAAAAATCGACTCATGTATCCTCGATGCGTGCATTAAACTGGCAGATATTAAAGCACGCTCGGACACGCGGCGCTAATCCCGCTTACGTTTTCGCGCCGATTACGCTGTCAAGGTAGGCAACATCAGGTCGTTTGGAGATGAAAATATCTGTTTTAGGTTGTTGGCTTGCAT
>JBBQRJ010000262.1:0-6839 GCA_038214955.1 Aggregatilineales bacterium
AGCGGGTCGTTATCTGCTTCGGCTTGCTCGAAACGCGGACGCCCTGCCGCTGCCAGCGCATCCCAATCGATATTCTTGTTTTCAGTGAAAGCGTACTGCGTTTTGAAAAGCTCGATCATCGCATCGAAGGCGTCGGCATAGCCTAAGCTGGAGAAGTCTTGCAAGGCAGACCGTTCCCCTTCGATCAAGTTGATTTCAGGCTGTGCGGAACGGTCAAATGTGAACGGATCAACGTCCATATTGACCACTGTATAGCCTTGCGGCACGCTGACAATCGGATCATCGTCCGTGAACAACAAGCCATCCTCACCAAAGCCGGACGGGAAAGCCTGTAGGTCATCGGGCGAGTAAATGAGATACTTCCCGCCAATCACTTCGGCTTCGGCGCTTGGGTCGCCGTTGATGCGTGTAGATGCATACGCCGATGACCATCCACCGCCGTACAAATCCCGTTCCTCAAGGAAAGGATCGCCAAACGTATTTGACCAGTAGGCAATCGCAAACACCTGAACGCCGGGTTCTTGCTGATCATCGTGATCTACGTCACGAAAACTCCCCTGCGGTTCGATGGGGAGCGTTAAACTGTAGTGGAACGGCGATGTGTAAAAATCGCTCGTGATTTGCGCCAGAGTCTGCGATTCCGGCGGCATGATGAAGTATTGATTACGATCTACGAATCCCGCTTGGTCTTCGGTGATGATGATCGGCTGTGCGACCCCCGCCGTAAACAGCGTGTTCGTGTAAATGACATCGCCTGTGACCACCACTGCGCCGCCTTCGTCGTTGATAATCTCAGCGGGCGGCGGCGTGTCCTCTTGTGCCGCGCCCATTGACGCGCCGAGCAGCAGTATGAGGAGCAGGAGCATCAAGCGAGGCAGAGAGGAGAATCGACTCATATAGTTTTACTCCATTCATTCAACATTACACTCTAAATTCCAACACTCTGAGAATAAATCACAATTGCTAAACGCGCAATGAGCGCAGGGCTAACGTCTGGGTCAGATTGCCCAACACGATGTTGTACACACAAAGAGGCTAATTTCCGCGAAACTTGAGTAAACAGAAGAAATTGTATTTCTTTAGAGCTACTTCACATGCAAATCCACTTGACAAAATAAAAGAGGTCATATATTATGACATCAATATCCGTGATGTCATGAAAGGTATCTAATGAATACTGAAAAGGTTGAATTCACTGTAAATCTTCCATCAGCAGAAGAATTTGCTAAACAGTATCGAGCATATAGTTCGCTTGTACATAACGATTTTCAGTTTGTTTTTGAACTACTTATGTCACCTGATTCTTTTGTTCGTGCGAGGGTAGCAACCCTTGATCTTGGATTACCTGCTGTTTCAGGCATCGCGGAGATCGTTTATCAGGCTGTTCAAGCACATGGGACTATCGAATGGAATAGCACACTTAAGCAATTTATTGGAGCAACCATTTGTAGTTTGATGACGGCAAACGGGTTTGAGAAGACTGGACAGAAGAAAGCTATTCCACACCATGCATTTACAAAAGGAGAGTTTTATCGACAAGCGAAGTAAATGGGGTTCAGTCCGATAACAAAACGGGCGATCTCAGTGAGATCGCCCGTGTACGTTATATTGACGAGTTGAGCAGTTTTGCCCGTTCGACCACATCTTTGAGGATGTTGCGGCGTTTGGTGGCGATGGCGGGCATGTGCGCGTATTGCCAGATTTCTTCGGCAATATCCCACACAGCGTTCGGTTTGGCAATACGACGCGCCGCGTCGGAGCGGCGTTTCAAGCCCTCTTTGCCTTCACTCAACCACAGTTGAGCCGCATCCGCGACGAGATTCGGCGCTGGCGCAAACACGCCTGCGTCGTTCTCGACCACATATTCGACATTGCCCGTCTCTTGACCGGGAATCGCGTCAAACAGAATCAGCGGCAAGCCGGCAATCGCTGCCTCGCTGATCGTCGCGGGTCCCGCTTTCGTCACCAGAATATCTGCCGCCGCCATCAAACGCGGCATGTCGGTGACAAAGCCGTAGACTTTCGTCGGCTGATTCCAGTCGCTTTCTTCCAGCTTCTGTTTGAGCGCCTTGTTGCGTCCGGCGACGATCACCAACTGGCATTTCAAATTGCGATCATTGAGCGCCCGCGCCGTCTTGTAGAGCGGACCCATGCCATCGCCGCCGCCTACCAACAGGATCGCCGGAAGGTTGGGATCCCAGCCTAAAGTTTTCCGCGCAGAGGCTTTATCGGTCAGCATTTCGGCAAACTTGGGATGCACAGGCAACCCCGTCACGCGCATTTGATCGGGCTTCAAACCCGCTTCCAAGCCGCGATCATAGGCGGGCTGCGTGGGGACGAGCATCCGGTCTGCGCGGCGGTCATACCAGAACATATGCGTAGATACGAGGTCGGTCACGACGACGACGAACGGCGGGCGCTTTTCCTGCGTGATCATCGCTTGCATAGCAAGGTGAGTCAGTACCGAATGCACGCTCACCACCACATCTGCCGGGTGGTCGCTCATCATCCGTTTGAGCCGCTTTTCCGCCGTCAAGTAAATGGCATGAGCAGCCATTTTTGCCCGCCGCTTGGTATTCGACAGGTTATAACCCATCTCCCATGACGACTTGCTGTGGCTGATCAACCAGGGATAAAACTCTGGCATATACTTGAACGGGAATGATGAAAATTGGCGGAATCCATCAACCATGTTGCATTCCACCTCTTTGCCATACTTGAGGATCAGCGCATCACGGATCGCTTCAGCAGCGGCGCGGTGTCCGCCGCCGGTATCAGACATGATGAAAAGCACACGTTTAGGCACTCTAATTCCCCTTGATTACTCGTTTTAACCGACGTAAAAACTCAGTCCGAGTCAGCATGACGTGTCGGTCACAACCCGTACACCGCATCCCAATATCTGCACCCACCCGGTAAATGATCCACTCATCACTTCCACACGGATGCGGTTTTTTCATCTCAACACGGTCGCCAACTTGAATGTCTGTTTGCATAAGGTTCTAGTGTACAGCTTACAGAGAACAGTTCACAGCGCGACCTTGTGAGTTAAAAGTAGAAAGTTAAAAGTTAAAAGTGCTACTTTTACGAACAGGGTGAATAACTTGGTCGTATTCAGCACGTCTTTTACTTTCCTCTTTCAACTTTTATCTTTTAACTTCTTTCTCACCGTCAACTGTCTACTCCATGCTGCTATAATAACAACCAACGTTTATCCCTATCATTGGAGAACCGATTTGCTCTCCGGTCTTTCGCTTGCAGAACTGTTCGCCAACGCCGTCGTCTTATTGGTCGCCATGACGATTCACGAATTCGCGCACAATTATATTGGCTATCGCATGGGCGACCCCGAACCCGTCCGTGCGGGGCGTTTAACCCTCAACCCGTTCGTACACATCAACTGGTTCGGTTGGGTCATGTTCGTGATCATCGGGTTTGGCATTCTTGGCTCTGCGCCGATCTCGCCCTACCGGATGCCTGCCCTTAATCGACGGTGGCGCTGGCTGGCGTCGGTGGCAGCGGGTCCCATCTCTAACTTGATCCTCGCCTTGATCACAGCGTTGATCCTTCGCATTGTGGGTCTCAACATCGTGAGCGATTTGCCGCCGATGCTCCAACTGATCCTGTTTCAGATGGTTGTGCTGAATCTGCTGCTATTCGTCTTTAACCTGATCCCGCTGTTCCCCATCGACGGTTGGCATATCGTATTATCACTGCTCCCGCCCGATTTAGCCGTCTTTTGGGAAAAACACCGGCAGACGAGTACTTATATCCTGTACGGGTTGATTCTGCTGAGTTTCGTCCCAATTGGCTTCAGTCCCCTCCAATTCATCATTGGAGAGCCAGTGAGTCAACTTTTGTACGCGACTCTCGATCTGCCGCTGCTGATACAGTTTGATCAAGTCCGCCGCGCTTTCCGATGATTTACCGCGTCCGTCAGGGGTTGCAAGCCCTGTCTGCTTTTGCGCGAACACCCGATACGGCGCTGGCAGCACGGTTTTTATCCCCTCCCCTGATGGACGTTTTCCGGTTGATGCGACGCAATGAGCAGCTCCACAGCCTGAACGTCCTTCGGGCGCTTCTGCGCGACGGTGAACCACCGTCCGCGCTGGCAGTCGCGGCTTTGCTGCACGACAGCGGGAAACAGCTTTATCCGCTGGCGGTATGGCAAAAAACCTATGCCGTGATCATCCGGCGGATCGCGCCGCGCCTGTTCGAGCGCCTGAGCAATGGCAATCCGCGCAATCTCTTGACCCGCCCGTTCGTCGTCTATGTGCATCATCCAGACTGGAGCGCCGACCTGATGACGAGAGCAGGCGCGTCTCCAAATGCGATCTGGTTGGCGGCACATCACCAGCAAAATCGAACCCGATGGAAGGATCACGAGTTATTCCATTTATTAGAACGCCTTCAACAGGCAGACGATACGAATTAGTGATCAGCAATTAGCGATTAGCGATTGGCTTTTAGCTAAAAGCTAACCGCTAATCGCTTGTTCAAGCTCAACAATAACTTGATTTAGAAGGGTACATGATATGAACACCATCCATATTGGAATTTTGGGATTAGGACGCATAGGCGCGTCAGTCGGGCTGGCGCTCAAACGCTACAACGCCCGTAAGGATGCCCGCCAGCAATTCAAAATCACAGGCTACGACGCACTAGAGACTACTGGTGTCGTTGCACGCAACCGCAGCGCCCTCGATGGGGTAACTCGTTCGCTCGTCGATGCGGCGTCCAACAAAGACATTGTGATCCTCGCGCTGCCCTACCGCGAAGTGCAAGCCGCTTACCGTGCGATGGGTGGCGAAGTGCGCTCCGGTACGGTCATCCTCGATATGTCGCCGCTCAAAATGCCCTCGCAGGGATGGGCAACCAAGCACCTGAAATCGGATGCATTCGCCATCGGTGTGACGCCTGTCCTCAACCCGAAATATCTATTCGACGGTTTGGACGATGCCGAACACGCGAATGCCGATCTGTTTGACGGGGGTTCGATGTTATTGATGCCGCATCTGCAAACGCCCAAAGAAGCCGTTGAACTGTCGGCAGACCTAGCAGAAATACTCGGCGCGGTGACTCATTTTGCCGACCCCATTGAGCATGACGTATGGGTCGCATCAACCGAAGGGCTGCCCGCCGCGCTAGGGATCGGCGCGTTTTATGCGCTGGTCAAACGCAATGGCTGGGCGGACGCCCGCCGAACGGGAAACCCCTCATTCGGGCGGCTGACGCATCATCTGCACGACTCGCACCCCGACGATCTGCGTGATCTACTGCTGCACAACCGTGAGAACATGGTACGCCAGCTTGATGCAACCCTCGACACGCTCCAGACGCTGCGAGACATCCTCGCCCAAAACGACAAGACGGCGCTCGAAGGCTTGCTCATCGATTCGGCGCAAACCTACCACGAGTGGATCAATCGCCGGCATAAAGGCGTGTGGGACGACAAGAATCAGTCATCCAAGCGCGAATCGAGCGCCGAAATTTTCATGAGTGGGTTATTTGGCACGGCGGTCAGCAAACGGATGCGCGGAGACAAGAAGTCTGACGAGTAGTTTACAAATTGTAACTCACCTTACGCAGGGTGTCCGTTTGACCCCCACCCCGCTCGCTGCGCTCGCCGCCCTCCCCCGAATTCAGGGGAGGGCGCAAACAGGAGTCTGCTTGCTCCCCTCCTCGAATTCGGGGAGGGGTCGGGGGTGGGGTCAGAAATAACGTTCTGCGTAAGGTGAGATCGTAATCAGATTTTACACATTGATAGCACTTGCCTAATCTCATCCTCAGACATCGGCGTTAAGTTTAAAGTTGAATGTTCAGGAGGTTGATGTATGAAACTGCGTAATCTACTCATGGTTTTTGGGCTGGTATTGATGGTTGCAGCGGGCGCTGTTTCCGCACAACAAAACGGCGGCGCATTTCTTGGGGTTCGCTTGCAAGACAGCGATGAGGGGGTTGTGATCCGTGAAATCGTTGATGGCTCTCCCGCCTCAGCGGGTTTGCAGGTCGATGACATTATCACGGCGATCAACGGCGAAGCAGTGGCAACCGCCGCTGATGTCGCGCAACTTGTAAGCGCGTCCGCTCCCGGTGAGGCAATCACGCTGACCGTGACACGCGGCGGCGAATCAATAGATGTTGAAGTCGAATTGGGAAACGCCCCACCAAACGCGATTGATCCGGGTCGTGGTGATGGACGCGGCGGTCAACCGCCTTTCGAGACGATGCAAGTGGGCATCATTTACAATCCAGCAGAACAGGTTTGGGAAATCCGTCAGTTGGCAGAAGCCACACCGCTGTATGAAGCGGGTCTGCGCGCCGGCGATATTGTGACCGCCTTCAACGGTGAACCGCGTGATTTGATGACGCTGCGCGAACTGGTTGCCGCATCGGGCAATGAAATCGTTACCCTGACGGTGACACGCGAAACCGCAGAGCAAGAAGTTCTCGTTCCTGCACCTGCATTAGTTCAATTCTTCGCACCCATGTCGTTAGATCGTTTTGAACCTGTTGACCCTCGCGGCGGCGTTATTCCCGGCTTCGTCATGCCGACAAATGGGCGCTTGGGCGTGGTATTCGTCACACTAGATGAGGAAACCGCCGCTGAAAATGA
This sequence comes from Aggregatilineales bacterium, assembly GCA_038214955.1. Classification (GTDB taxonomy): domain Bacteria; phylum Chloroflexota; class Anaerolineae; order Aggregatilineales; family Phototrophicaceae; genus Flexifilum. The sequence continues at coordinate 6,617 of JBBQRJ010000262.1, forward strand.
AGTTGATTTCGTGGAAGGCGCGTTGATCCAGCTAGTTGATCCCGACAGTGCGGCAGCCGAAGCGGGTTTGCTAGAGGGTGACATTGTGACGGCGGTCAATGGTGAACCCGTTGATCAGGAACGCACGCTCAGAGATCGCATTTATGCTTACGAACCTGCCGATGTCATCACCTTGACGGTTTTGCGCGGTGGCGAAAGCATGGAAGTCGAAGTCACGCTAGGG
>JBBQRJ010000263.1:0-6824 GCA_038214955.1 Aggregatilineales bacterium
AGGCTCGGCTTCTTCATCCGGTTCGGGTGTTGCCGCATTGGGATCATTTTCTGCGACGATCACAAAGCGCACGGGGTAGCGTGTTTCGCGGTGGATATACACATCAACGCCGACTTCGCCCACCGTGGGAATCAACCCGGCAAGCAGCGCGGAAACCTGTTCACCCTGCGCCCGTGACGTGATGTGATAGACGGGATCACCGTTTTCGAGCGTTTCTTCGCCCACGTAATCGAGTTCGATCAACGCGGTCAGCGCGGATTGAAAACCCGTGTCTTGTGCGATCAACGTTTCAGGGTTGAAACCCGGCGCAAACGGTGTATTGACCCAGTTATTTCCGGTCATCAATCCTGAAAACCATTGATCCGCCCCGCGTGCATACACATTGATTTCAAGGGCTAAACCGAGCGCAAGCACGCTGATATTGGCTTGCATTTCACGCGGCGCAACATACTGCCCTATAACACGGCGAAAGGTCACACGCCCGAAGTCCGTGTAAAGATAGTAGTTGGGTCCTTCTTGGCTGACATCAATGCGGAAGGTGTCGGCAGAACGAATATTGATTGCCGCTTCGGTGATGAGCGCCAGCGGGTCAGTTGGAACAGGGGTGGGATCAGCGACGTTCCCGCCGCAAGCCGCCAGCAAAGTAACGAGCGTGATCAGGCAGATCAGTCGCAGCACGGTCAGTCCTTCCTCAGAGAGCATTCCTATGGATTATACGCATTCCGAGGAAAGATCGTTACACCCATCACCCAAGTAGTTGAGGGTGTTCACATCATTAACTCACCTTACGCAGGGTGTCAGTTTGACCCCCACCCCGCTCGCTGCGCTCGCCTCCCTCCCCCAAATTCAGGGGAGGGCGCAAACAGGAGTGTGCTTGCTCCCCTCCTCGAATTCGGGGAGGAGTCGGGGGTGGGGTCAGAAATAACGATCTGCGTAAGGTGAGATCATTAAATCGCAAACGCCTTTTCGAGCGCCGCTTTCATGACGTTTTCGTCCGGTTTAACGCCCGTCCACATCTCGAAGCCGATTGATCCCTGATACACCAGCATCGGCAATCCTGTGATCGTCCGCATCCCGCGACTCTGCGCCAGCTTGATCAACGGCGTATTGGGCGGGTTGGGGATTACATCGCACACGAGCAGATCAGATTGTGCCGCGTCGATATTCACATCAGGCATAGCGTCAACATCAGGATACAAGCCAATCGACGTGGCATTGACCAATACATCAACATCGCCGCCAATAGGATAGGTTTCCGTCCAATCAACGAGCCGCGCATTGGCGTTCACGTTTTGTTGCAGATGAGTCACCAAACCCGCGCCGCGCTCGTGACTCCGGTTGACGAGGATTAATTCGGATGCACCCGCTAACGCCAGCTCAACGGTGATCGCCCGCGCTGCCCCACCCGCGCCCAGAATCACGACCCGTTTCCCCTTTGGATCAAGCTGTTCGCGCAAGCCGCGCATAAAGCCTTTGCCGTCGGTGTTCTCCCCGATCAACCGATCCCCATCACGGCGGATAGTATTCACCGCACCGATCAAACGGGCGTCGGGGGCAACCTCATCAAGCAGGGGGATGACCGCGACTTTGTGCGGAATCGTGCAGTTGATGCCGCGAAAACCCATCGCCCGCATTCCGTTGATCGCGGTGGGCAAGTTCTCAGGTTTGACTTCAATCGTCAGGTAACGCCAGAACAAACCCGCCGCCTCGAATGCTGCATTCTGCATAACACACGTTGGGTTTTCTGCCACTGGATACCCGAACACACCGACCAGTTCTTCTTTGTAATTTGTTGCCATGAATGATCCTCTTTAGCCCAAAATAAAATGTTCAAACCGTAAACAGGTAACAAGTCCGACAGATTCCGCGAGTCGAATGGAGGGTAAATTGTTGGAATCCGCTTGATAGCGCGGAATGCGCTTTTGTTCTGTTAACGCATGTAAAGCGGTTTGCACGACTCGCCGTGCCAAGCCGCGCCGCTGCGCCCGTTCAATGGTTCGCACGCCGCCGATCTCCCAGATGTCGCCAAAATTGCGATAGGTAAGACAGGTACAAACGGGTTCGCCATCCTCATAGATGCTAAACGATTGTGCGCCTTCTGCGAAAAACCTGTCAATTTCCCCGCGTGAATAACCATTTTCGAGATACAGCGCGATACACGCTTCATCGGGCGTCTGCGCGATAATCACGTCTTGCCATGCGCGAAAGGCTTGCGTTTTCCCGCCGATATGCTGCGGCGCGGTGTATGAGATTAGCGTGCGTGCGAGTCGCATGGGGTAACTGTTGGTATACCCCGCGACTCGCCATTTTGGACATAGTGACAATCGATCTGATCACCGTACAAATGCAGATATTTCAAATGTACCAAATGGCGCAGCGAGTCAGTTTGTAGGAAATCGAGAGCGGTTTGAGAAATCGGCTTGATCATCGGCATTTTTAGTAACCTTGAACAACAATGCATCTATTTGTGTATGAAATACATGGATTTTCCGTGATCTTCATGCAGTTTAACTCGGAGTTTTCAGTGTATATTAAGACTGTAGCACGCGAGTGAGGGGCATTTATCATATTCGCCTCATGTAGATCGCTTAAAATGTGAAAATATTCGCAAACCGATCTTCAAAAAACGCGCTGTCGCTGCTATAATAACAGGGTGAAAATGAACGGGAAACCTCCCCGACCCATCGTTCAGATACGTGATCTCAGTAAAGGCTACGCTGAGGGTAATCGCGCACGCCCCATTCTGTCTCATGTTGAACTAGACATTGCCGAAGGTGAGTTTTTCGTTCTGCTTGGCAAAAGCGGGAGCGGCAAAAGTACGCTGTTGAACCTGATCAGCGGCATCGACCTCGTAGACAGCGGCTCGCTCATCATCGATGGCACCGACATTACCAAACTCGATGAACGGCGGCTGACCCTTTTTCGGCGCGATCATATCGGCATCATCTTTCAGTTCTACAACCTCATCCCTACGTTAACCGTCCTAGAAAATATCACCTTACCCGCAGAACTGCGCGGCGGAAATGCTGACCAACGTGCGCTTGAGTTGCTAGAGCGCGTCGGCTTACGTGACCGGGCGAACACCTACCCGGATCGTTTGAGCGGTGGTGAGCAGCAGCGTATCGCCATTGCGCGGGCGCTGGCACAAGACCCCGCCATCATCATTGCCGACGAACCTACCGGAAACCTAGACGAAGAGACAGGTCAACAGATTCTTCGACTTCTGCTAGAATTAACGAGAGACGTTGGTCGAACGCTGATCATGGCAACCCATAACCCTGAGATCGTCCCGCTTGCAGATCGTGTTTGCCGTATTCACGAAAGTAAACTAGTCATCACCCTGCGGGAATCGCAACCGGTGAAGGAGCTATTCAAATGACTGACCCTGACCCGCATGTCATCAAGCAAGTAATTTCGGAACTACGCGACACCAATAAAGAACGTCGCCGTACTGCTGTGATGAAATTGGGGATGTTGGGCGGAGATCAAGCAGTCCGCACCTTGATTATGGTCGTCACTAATCATCATGAAGACCTGATAGTGCGCGGACGCGCCGCCCTGATGTTGGGCAAGCTGGGCGATACTCGCGCTGTCGAACCGCTCATCAGAGCGTTAGATACGCCCGGATTTCAGACCACCTTGAACGCGGTAGAGGCACTCGGCAAGTTGGGCGACCCCCGCGCCATTGAACCCCTCAAGCGGTTTTTGAATACCGATCATGAGAAATACCGCGAGGCGGCTCAAGAAGCTCTCATAAGACTCGGTTATCGTGACGATGATGAGTATATGGATCAAGAACCCGTCCCCATCCGTCGAGATCACAATTTCTAATCCAGCACGCCCTCGCTCTTAAGGATCACCTTGTAGAGTGAGGGCGTTTTTGTTTCGATAAGAAAGTTAAAAGTGACAAGTTAAAAGTTGAAAGACAAAGTAGGGGCGGGGCAATGTCCCCGCCCGCACCAACGGGCGACCACATTGGGTCGCCCCTACAGCGTTTCATATCTGATTTTTCAACTGATTATCATTAGAATGAGCGTTTCTTAAACACTTTTAACTTTCTCCTTTTAACTTTTAACTCCGAGGTCTTTATGCGATTCCCCATCATTCTCCGCCTTGCGGGACGCTATGTGCGCCGCCGCTTGCTGCAAAGCGCCCTGTTCGTGATCGGTGTGGCGTTGGGCGTCGCCGTTGTGATCGCCATTGACCTTGCGAACAACTCTGCCAGCCGCGCATTTGGCTTAAGTACCGAAAGCATCACGGGGAGAGCCACGCATCAGATCATCGGCAGCCCAAGTGGACTCCCTAGCGATTTTTACTACCAACTGCGCGTTGATCTCGGCTTGCGAAATTCCGCGCCCGTTGTCGAGGATTACGCACAGGTGATCGATCTGGGGGATCGTCCGCTGCGGATTCTCGGCATTGATCCATTTGCCGAACCGCCTTTCCGCTCGTATTTGACCGAAGTGCGCGTGCAGGATGAAACGCGCACGGCATTCGATGGCTTGAGCGCGTTCATCGCCCAACCGAACAGCATCTTGATCTCTGCGCGGTTGGCGGAACGTTACGGCATTGAAGCGGGCGAAACAATCACTGTGCAGCCCGCCGATGAGCAAATTGAACTGCGCGTGGTCGGCTTGCTGCAAACCGCTGATGAGGTGAGCGCACAGGCGCTCGACAGCTTGATCCTCACCGATATTGCCACAGCTCAGGAAATTGTCGGGCGTCCCGGCACCATCAGCCGCGTTGACCTCATCCTGCCCGACGATTACGATCTTGACCAAATCCGCGCCATTTTGCCAGCAGGGGCAACGATCACGACCCCGAAAGACCAACAGAATGCGTTGGGTCAAATGACCGCCGCGTTTGAACTCAACCTGCAAGCATTGAGTCTGCTGGCGCTGGTGGTCGCCGTCTTTCTGATTTACAACACGGTCTCGTTTAGCGTGGTACAGCGTCGTCCCGTATTGGGGATTTTGCGCTCGTTGGGCGCGACTCGCCGTCAGGTGTTCGCGCTGATCCTCAGTGAGGCGCTGGTGCTTGGCTTGGTCGGCACGATTTTCGGCTTGGGCTTGGGGATCATTTTCGGGCGCGGCATGGTCGGCTTAGTGGCGCAAACCATCAGCGATTTGTATTTCGCCGTCGATGTGCAGAGCATCACCGTTGACCCGTTCACCCTGCTCAAAGGCGCGGCGATTGGCTTGGGCGTGAGTCTGGTATCGGCGCTCGTCCCCTCGATTGATGCGACCTCTACACCACCCGCCGGGGCGATGCGCCGATCCGCGCTCGAAGAACAGGCGAAACGGTTGATCATCCCGATCACGGTGGGCGCGGCGATCCTGATCGCTGTGGGCGTGATTTTGCTCAACCTGCCCACCAACTCGCTGATCGTCAGTTTTGGCGCGTTGTTCGCGGTAATCGTGGGCGGGGCGTTGTTCACCCCTGCCGCGCTGGTGATCGCCATGCGAATCGCCACGCCGATTACAGGTTTGCTTTTCGGCGTGATCGGGCGCATGTCTCCCCGCGCTGTCTCACGCTCATTGAGCCGTACATCGGTTGCCGTTGCCGCGCTCACCGTCGCTGTGAGCGTGATCGTCGGCGTGAGCGTGATGATCGGCTCGTTCCGCAATACCGTAGGCGATTGGCTGGATACGACGCTCGGCGCGGACATCTACATTTCGCCGCCGCAAGTGACCGCGATCCGCGCCACCGCCGATGTTGACCCCGCCATTGCCGACGTGATCGCAGGAGTCGTAGGCGTGCGACAGGTGATCAGCGGGCGTTCGGTCAGCGTGACCGCGCCAGACTTCCCCGAATTGCCGCCGATCAACCTGAATGTGGGTACGGATGATGTGACAGGCGCGTCCCGCCGATTCATCTGGTCAGAGGTGACAGGCGCAGACTATTTCGCCGCGCTGAAAACGGGTGATGTGATCATGGTCAGCGAACCGTTCGCGTTCCGGCGCGGGATCACGCGGGAAAACAACATGCTCACGCTGCTGACGGATCGCGGGGAAAAATCATTCCGCGTGATCGGCGTGTTCTTCGACTATTCGACAGATCAAGGGTCGGTCTTGATGGCGTACAACATCTACCGCCAGTATTACGACGATCCGTATGTGTCTACGCTGGCGGCATTTATTGAACCCGGCGCAGATGTGAACGTCGTGCTGGATGGAATCCGTACCGCGCTGGCAGGGTCAGAATTGATCGCCCGCAGCAATGTGACTCTACGCGCCAGCGTGTTTGAAGTCTTTGAGCGCACGTTTGCGATCACGGGTGCATTGCAGTTATTGGCGGTGGTGGTGGCGTTCATCGGCATTTTGAGCGCACTCATGGCGCTGCAACTGGAGCAAACGCGGCAGTATGGCGTCATGCGGGCGATTGGCATGACCGGACGCCAGCTATGGAACTACACGCTGATTCAAACGGGCTTGATGGGCATCACGGCGGGGATTCTGGCGATGCCGATTGGCGTGGCGCTGGCAATCATTTTGATCTACGTGATTAACGTGCGCTCATTCGGTTGGACGATGCAGTTAACGCTGAGTCCGCAAGAGTTCGCGCTCTCGTTCGGGGTGGCGGTGCTGGCAGCACTCGCGGCAGGGATTTACCCGGCGAGACGATTGAGTCGGCTGGTGACGGCGGCAGCACTACGGAATGAGTAGAGATGTTCTTTTCATTTGAACGGCAAAAACTCGACGCGATTTACCCATTCTTTGGGATCGCTTGCGCCAATTATTGTAAGTATCTGTTCAATACCAACACCCATATCAAGTTCTTGCGCTGCGACGAAAACTCCCGGCATGGGTTTGCCATCTTTGACC
>JBBQRJ010000264.1:0-6815 GCA_038214955.1 Aggregatilineales bacterium
ATTTCTCGATTGCCGTCTTGATCGGACACGTACAGAATCAAGTTGTCGGCTTGGGAATAAGCAATCGATGTACGGATCAAGAGAGTGATCAACAAGCACAGTGCAAAGACGGTGATTTTCATCGGCGGTCATTCAACTCGTATGAAACTATTGTGAAGTAACTCAATTCGGGATACTCTAAGTCTATCCTATTATTTTTATTTGAACTAGCAATTCTCTTCGATGATCCCCCCACTCCGGATTTAATTTCTCGGCTTTGGCAACGTTTAGCCTCGCTAGGTGGCATTCGTCCACCCGCTCACTTTCAAGATGCTGCATAATTGGCGAAGGTATTGACCTTTCAACTACTCTTTTGCTCGTTTGAACACGCCCATATATTTGCTCGTCCATGTGCGTCCGCCCGAGCCGTTGTCATGCACGAGAACATCCCCGCGATTACGATAAACACTGGCTCTAAGCTGACCAGTTCCCACCCTTGTTCCCCAAGCGCGTTCAAGCGGGGCATGAGCGCTTCGACGGCGAAGTCTGGAATACGGTCTTTCCAATCACGGTACTTACGCAGGTAATCTTCTTCACGCACGGCATCTGCTTCCAAAAATACGGTCAGATATTCCCAACGCTGCATCATATTTGACTCTCCTTGTCGCTGATGTATACGCAGCGCGTCGTGGAAACGTTGCTGAAACGATGATTAAGCGTTTGTAAAGCGTTGATTGATCAACCCTGCTTGATTATCTACAATGGATTGTGCTTATTCAAAACAATCAGAGGATAAATCCTGATGAAGTTTCGACTTCTACTGCTCTCTCTCGTGATAATTTTCGCCGTCGTTCCGGCATTCGCGCAAGACGACACCCATACGCTGACCTACGATGGTTTCAGCTTCACCTACGACTCGACAGTGGCGGCGAATGTCAACATTGTCCCATTTGTGGGGGATGATCCCGCCAATACGATGCCCGGTTTCTCTGACGCGCCTTATGTCCAATTCTTGCTGTACAGCACATTCCCCGCGCCGGAAAGCCTGTTTGAAGTGGGTGGCGTGCGCGTGTATCGCCTCTCCGATGTTGCGGAATATGAGTTCGTCGCTGATCAAGTCACTGAGCTGAATACGCTGCTGCTCTCGCGCCCAGACCTCACGACCTACATGGCGACCACGCCCAACGCGAATAACTTTGTGCTGCCGTTCTTACCCGTCCTCCCTTCCGTACAGGTGATCCGCGCCCGTGCCAACTACGTCGAGTCCGACAGCATAAATGGGATCAGCTATATCACCGTGTATCGTCAGGATGCGTTCCCGTTTCTGGCGAATGAATTCCTGTACACCTTTCAGGGGATCAGCGCGGAGTATTATGTGAGCGCCGTTTTCCGCGTGAACGCTGATCTATTTCCGGCAGAAATCCCCGCAGATTTCAGCTATGATGACTTCATCACCAACATTCAGACGTATTTTGCGGATAGTATCGCGGCGCTGAACGCAGCGACTCCCGCTGATTTCACGCCGTCGCTCGATTCGTTGGACGCGGTGATCGCCTCGTTCACATTTGCACCTGAAGCATCTAGCTAACTTCTGCTTTTTCTGACCCCCTCCCCAACCCTCCCCCGAATTCAGGGGAGGGCGCAAGCAAACTCGTCGTTTTCTCCCCTCCTCGAATTCGGGGAGGGGTCGGGGGTGGGGTTGAATTTTCGACAGGACAACCCATGCACATTGTCATGTTTTCGATCACACCGCTGTTTCCCGATCACGACATGGGCGGGGCGCAAAAGCATCTTAGAGCGATTGCGCTCCACCTTGCCGAAGCTGGACACCAGATCACCCTACTATGCACGCAGCGGACAGATACACATACGCCGTTTCGCTGGCACGAGAATGCGCTCGTCAAGCCGATTTTGCCGTTCAAACAGCCGTTCCCGCATCCCTATGACACGGGAGCGCACAACCTCGCGGTGATCACGCAGACGATAGGCGATCATCTGTCAGACGCGGATCGCTTTTACATCCACGATGGCGAATGGACATTCTCGTTCAGCTACCCGCACATCCCGACCGTCGCCTCTCTGCGCGATAACGTTTATCCAGAGACGGCACAGGGCGCGTTTCAATTTCGCGGTCAAACGCTGGTCGTCCCGGCGGAGTATTCGCGCAAGTTCTATCTGCAAACGGCGGGGCGATTTTTCCCCGAACTGGCGGATCGCATGAAGGTGATCCCCAACGGCATGAACTGGAATCGCTATCGCTACACCGAACCGCACCGCATCCTTGACCTGATCCCCGTTGATCCCGCGCAGCACGCGATTGTCATTCACCCGCATCGACCCGAAGCCAGCAAAGGCGCATGGCAAACGCTCGATGTAGCGCAGCGGCTTGTGCGCGATGATGGCGTGTCGAATTTGCGCGTCCTCATGCCCAAGTGGATCGGCTTTGCGAATGATGCCGGTGTGAACGCATTCTACGATCAACTTGAGGCGGAGATCGCAGCACGCGGCTTGAGCGAACATTTCATTTTGCACCCGTGGATCACAGGCGATTTGATCGGGGAATATTTCAGCTTGGGGCGGGTGACGCTCGTGCTTGGCAACTTCATAGAGGCGTTCGGCAACACGGCTTACGAGTCGTTGGGCTGCGGCACACCTGCGATCATCGCCCGCGTGTCGTCACAGCGCGACATTCTGCCCGATTCGCTGGTGGATAAGGTGGATTACGGCGATACCGCGACAGCCGCCGCGCTTGCCGCTGAGATCATTCGCACGGGGCGGCGCACCTCGGATGCAACCATGAATTATCTGCACACACATTACCGCGTGGAGTCGCAGTTAGCGACCTACGCCGAAACGATCCTCAACGCACAGGTGATCGACCCGCCGCGCTACGTCTACACGCCGATCAGTGAGGGGACGCGCTTCCTGCTGCCCGTGTGGTGTTATCGCGGCGCAGGGGGGATTTATCACGACTATCGCGCCGACTACACCCGTGATGAGGCGCTCGAACGCTTGATTGATGCTTACCCGGATGGGTTCACCTTCGCGGACGCGGGCGACGTGAGCCGCGATCAGGTCATGGCGTGGTATCGAGCGGGGCTGGTCGTTCCAATAGGGTGATCGCTGCCTCGTTATCTTCTATGAGGACGCTTTGCAAAAACTCATACAGAATTTGTGCTGCATCCTCATTGCCATAGGGTGTGAATAACTCATAGGTTGTGTTTGGAATCAGCAGCATCTTATTCTCCGCCCGACAATAACCGTTTCTCCGTGACCAAATCCATGCCGAGCGCATGAGCCGTTGCTTGGGCTTGCGTATGGATGAGTTGAGCCACTTCCCATACAATATCCATTGCCATCGTCATCGTGACAATTTCGATGTTGTCCAGTTTGTTAGTGATGACCATCTCTGTCAATCGCGTGTAGATGAGCGCATATTCGCCAAACGAGTCGCGGGGATTCTTGCGCTCATCGACCTGCAATTCGTTGCGAAGCTGCGCGGTTGTGCGTTCCCACAGACCCAGATAGACTCTATCTGTCGCCTGAGCGTAGAGGTTACTTGGTGCGTTAACGACGGCGGCTTTCAACGCCTCTATAAATTGTTTGTTTGAGATGATGGTTTGAATCCGAATATCAACCCAAGTATCTGATTTACCTTGAGTGCGATACTGGGTACTAACAAACTTGACAGCCCTTCTTAATTCTTGATGAGGGTCAATCGTCCCTTTCCATGAATCATCTCCGATTTCTAGTAGCTGAATTTGCATTCGTTTACAGGTACTAATGGCATAATCATTGATAATTTGGGTAGGTAATGCGATGCAAGGGGTAACAAGGTGTTCAAACTCAGCACAGTAACACAAAATTTGCCCAACTGCATCGTACAACTTGCCTTGACTAAGCGAACTTTTACATTCGATGACTAAAGTTTGCCCTGCTTTTTTAGCAACGAAGTCAATAATGCAACCAGAAGGCAAACTTACATGATGTTGAATCTCATATCCATCCTGTAATAAGAACGCCTCAACACGCGGATGAAACTGTTCCACCTCGTCTTTATTATCTTGGAGACGCTTCTGCTTTCTCCGAAGATTAGGTTTTAAAAATTCATTGTAGAGATAGGTTAATCCTTTGGCATTCATTACATCAGTAAGATACATTTTCCCACTGATAGCTTTCATTTTAAGCTGAGTGCGGTTTTCGGTGATCACTGGATATGCATCCCCTAGCCGTTGTTTCATGGTTGACCAAATTGATTTCGCATGTTTATAGTCAGTTTCTAAAATTTGAACCAAGACATCAGTAACGTTGAAATACCATTCGTTGTTGTGCCAAATCCTCCGTATTTTATCTAAGTTTACAGGCGGGGTATCATTGGAAAACAAGCATGGTATGTTAGACATGGTATAGTCTCCTGAAAAGTCGGAATAAAACAGATGTTCTATTAACGATATTGTATTGTTTTAGTGATTTTTTGTCAACAAGTAGACAAGATAATGGCAACACAGCTACGGAATCGATTTTTCAAACTACTTTCTGAGAAGGAACAACAGGAGAGTAGACGCATTACGCAAACAGAAATTGCAGAGTCTTTAGGCATTGCCATTCATACGGTTGGACGGTGGATGCGTAATAATGTCACCAAGTTTGAATCGCCTATTGTGGAGCGCATGTGTGACTACTTCGATTGTGAAGTGGGCGATCTGCTTTACTTGGAACGCGATGATTCGCCGCAAGGAAAATAGTAACCTCTCGCCCGATTGAGTAGCTCTAATCTGCAAACTCACGATACAATCAGGCAATCAGGGGGTGACTATGATCCGTTCTTATCGACTCGTGCTGTTGTGTCTGCTGGTTGTGGTGGCGATTCCGTTATTGTTCGCCTCACCGTTCGCCATGCCCGCTGATACACAAGGCATCACGCCGGGAGTCACGCCCGGTATAACGACACCCGGCGTACTCTTTACGCCTTCCCCGACTCTGCCCGTGTTCGTGATCACCCCCGCGACGGGGTGCGCCGCGCCGCTCAATCTGGTGATCGGGATGGAAGTCGTCGTGCGTGGGGGCATCAATATCCGCTATGAGCCGTCCATGTCCGGCGTGCTGATCGGCTATTTCTCCGAACCGGACATCGTGAATATCATCGACGGACCACGCTGTACCAACGGGTATAACTGGTGGCGAATCTCCGGTCATGGTCAGCCGGGATGGATCATTGAAGGCAGACCGGGACGCTACTGGATCGAACCTTTTGGCTTGCCCACACAAACGCTGACGCCATCGCTCACACCGACGGGATGTGTCTACCCGCTGAGTTTTCAGATAGGGTCACATGGGGCTGTCAGCTATCGAGATGGTGTGCCGCGCCGCTTGCGAACCGCGCCAAGCGCCAACGCGCCGCTCGTAATCGAATTGCTAGACGGGATCGCCTTCGAGATTTTAGGGGACTCTGTGTGCGCGGAATCGTATAATTGGTGGAATGTGCGTATTTTGACCACTGGAATTACGGGCTGGATTGCCGAAGGCAGACCGGGTCGCTATTTTGTTGAAGTTATTTCACGCTGAGGTTGATAATTATGGCTGGAAGTCCATCACTGATCGCTCACATCACCGGCAACCCGAATGTGCCGGGAATCATCACGGCGAATATTCGCGCCGCCGCCGGAAGCACTCCTCAAATCGCCATTTTGTTGAAAGCCAACGTCGGGACGCGCAATCTCACCGTACTGGATGTGCAAATTGATCCAGCGCGGACGGCGCTCAACGGTAAAATATATCATTGGTTTAAGCTGCGTTTTCCCGACGGCTTGATCGGTTGGGTGCGCGATGATTTGATCTCGATTGAAGGTGACGGTACTCCGTTCGGTTATCCACTGCTGAATGGGGCAATCTATGCGTTCAACCTCACCCGTGCCGCGACTCCCGTGCCTGTGCCTGTGCCAGTTCCCCCGCCGCCCGTTGTGACTCCTCCTCCTGTCGTCACACCGCCGCCCGTTGTGACTCCTCCTCCTGTCGTAACGCCGCCGATTGTTTCTGGCATTGTGATGGCGAAGGTTCTCGGCAAATCGGGCGTCAATATGCGTAAAGCGCCGATCACGGGGGATGTGGTCGCCCGTCTGGATTTCGGCTCACAGGTGCGAATCGTGGGCGGTCAGCCGCAAGGCGGCACAAGCAATTATGTGTGGGCAAAAGTCGAAACCTCCAGTGGTAATGGATGGGTACGCAACGACTTTTTGAGCATCAGCGGCGACGGGTCAGGCTACGGCTTGAGCAGAGGTGACGAGTTCCCCTCACCGATGGCAAATGATTGGTGGGTACGCGGTTTCAACGAAAATCACAACCCGAACGAGGAACAGCATCTGGGTTGGGACTTCGGCGCGAACACAGGCGAACCTGTGTTGACCGCCCCGGTCAAGGGTTTGGTCATGCGGATATATCAATGCACCAAATGCACCGCAGCCCAACCTAACACGCTGAGTCAAGGGCTTTCGTTGGGTGACGCCCGCGTATTTATGGATCCCGCATGGGGATTTGGCTACGGGAACGCGGTTGCCGTGCGCTATTTGAACACTGATCTACCGCAGTCTGCGCGGGATCGGCTGGCTGCACGGGGATGGACGGGTTCACATTTGTACGTCATGTACGCGCATCTCGAAAAGATCAGCGTGAGCGTGCGTCAAGAACTGCCACCGTCAACCGCTGTCGGGGCATGTGGCAACACGGGTAACAGCCAGGCGACGCATTTGCACTTGGAAGTTCGCGCCTCCGTGAGCGCCGAGGACATCAACTGGTCAGCGATGCGCTCGCGTCTGCTCGATCCGTCCGTCGCATTTTTA